>JAUUVE010000001.1 GCA_030589715.1 Desulfobacteraceae bacterium
GATGACACGGGGGGCTTATGGAAACGTGATGTATGGTCTGACAGCTATTTGCCACGAAGCTGGAAACGGCGGATACCAAGGAAGCTGTTGACCTTCTCATGCGCGCGCCGTATTTCTATCCCAAGTGCGGGGGGTGCCGGGTGACCGACATTCCTACCGCGACTTACAGCGTCACCGTTGCTTTTTTGACAGGTTACGCTTATCTTATGATTCGTCACGGTCATCAAGTGCCTGGCTACTGTTCCCTAGCCTGGCCACATTTTAGGGAGGGATGTCATGCCTAGCTTAGAGATCTGCTTTCTGACGGCCACTGAGTTAACCCGTCGCATCCGTGCCAGGGACCTTTCCGCCAGGGAAGTAATGGAAGCTCATTTAGCCCAGATCGAGCGTATCAACCCGCAGGTGAACGCTATAGTCACGCTGCTGGCTGAGCAGGCCATGGACCAGGCTGCTGCTGCCGACGAAGCTCTTGCCCGCGGCGAGAAGATGGGCCTGTTGCACGGGCTTCCGATAGCGCACAAGGATCTGCACCTAACCAAAGGTGTCCGCACCACATTCGGCTCTCCCATTTTCAAGGATTTCGTGCCGGAGCAGGACGCGCTCATCGTGGAGCGGCTGAACCAAGCCGGGGCTATCACCATAGGGAAGACTAACACCCCCGAGTTTGGACTCGGCTCGCAAACCTACAACGAGGTGTTCGGGGAAACCCTCAATCCTTACGATGCGACCAAGACCTGTGGCGGTAGCAGCGGTGGAGCGGCAGTCGCTTTGGCCTGCGGAATGCTACCAATTGCAGATGGGAGCGACCTAGGCGGTTCACTCCGTAACCCGGCCAACTTCTGCAATGTGGTGGGCTTTCGTCCTTCTCCCGGCAGAGTCCCGGTATGGCCCAACCTGGTGGGCTGGTTTCCGTTAGCGGTGCACGGTCCTATGGCCCGCACGGTGCAGGATACTGCGCTTATGTTGAGTACAGTCGCCGGGCCCGACCCGCGTGCGCCCATCGCCATCACGGAGGCGGGAAGGCTGTTCAGACGTTCTCTGGTACGTGATTTCAAAGGGGTACGGGTCGCCTGGAGTCGTGATTTGGGGGACCTACCAGTGGACCCGCGTGTGACAGCGGTCATTGACGGACAACAGCACGTATTCAAGTCCTTGGGCTGTGTGATAGAGGATGGCGAACCGGATTTCACGGACGCGGATGAGGTCTTCAAAGTATGGAGGGCCTGGCGCCTCGAGCTTGCTTTTGGCGAGCTGCTGAAGACCTCCCGAGATCAAATGAAGGATACCGCGATCTGGAACATCCAAGAGGGTGCAAAGTTGAGCGGCCCGCAGATCGGGCGGGCGGAACGTAAGCGGACAGAACTGTATCACCGCGTACGGGAATTCATGGATACCTATGAATTCCTGATCCTCCCCGTGAATCAGGTGCCCCCCTTTGACTCCAAACAGCGCTATGTTGCTGAAATCAACGGGGTGAAAATGGCTACATATCTCGACTGGATGAAATCATGCTATTACATAACGGTCACCGGTCTCCCCGCTATCTCGGTACCCTCCGGTTTTACGTCCGAAGGTCTGCCTGTGGGTGTCCAGATTGTGGGGCGACACCAGGACGATTGGGGTGTGCTACAGCTCGCTTGGGCCTTTGAACAGGCCACGGGCTTTTGGCAACGAAGACCGCCAATGGCGAGATGACGCAATTACCAAGTGAAAAGGGACATCCATTGGTAAATTGCAAAAGAAAGACCGGATAATGAGCAGTCATTTGATGATATTCACTCGCAGGTCTAAAAAGCTACGACCAACCCGTTGACTCACCTCCTTCGGTGGCAATCAAGACAAAAGCCATGATACACGGCTCGGTCCCACGGTTTTCCCAGTTGTGCATGGTGCCTCTCTGGATTATTACATCACCTGGTTTGAGATGCACCTCCCCTTCATCTAATTGTATCCAAATCTCTCCGGCCAGCACGATTCCGTAATCAATGGTATCTGTGCGATGCCAGCGCTCAATGACTCCAGGCTCATATCGACAGATGCGAAAGACCGATCCATTGGCCAAACTTGTGCCAAGTTCCCAAGTATTGGGATCATCATCCGTCAATTGAACAGGCAGGTGGTTGGTAGCCCATAACGGGACTTGTTCAAAGCCCGGTCTGCCTGGCCGGCTGTCAATTTCGCTGTCCCACTTAATCATGCTTTTACCGTCTTTATTGCTTTCAGTTACCACTCGTCTGATTTTCATGGATCTCTAAAACCCTCCTTGACAAATATTAGACTGACAAAATTTTTTGTCGAAATGCTGCCACCATCTTTGAAGAACCAGAGTACTTCTCAAATTGTTCCCAGGGAAAGACTTCCAATAATGAATTTGCAGTTTCAGCACTTGCCGACTGCAATTTATTGAAAGGTATCTGATCGTCTCTGGACTTTCAACGAAATTCGTGTGCTTCCGGACCTAGCTATCTTGCGGTTTCAGATCCGGGAGGCCTAATTCATTGTCAAAGATATGGCTTCAGAAGAAACAGAAGGACAAGCGGTTCATTTAGGCTGGTTTTTTGATTCATTCCATAGAACAAAAGTCAACCTGGTCCAGAACGTCCCGTGATCCCGCTCTGCAGCTTGGCGGAAATGATATATGTCAATTTCGGGAAAGGGGATGCTCTTAAGTTATTGACTAATTCTTTCTAAAAACGTATTTATTTAGTTTCTTAAGAGCGTCCCTGAATTCTCGAGAGAAGTAAGGATTTTAATGTGTAAGTAAAAATCTGGTTAAGAATCAGATTTCTAAACTTGTCAACTGACCCCATAAAACCCACCCTTAAGAATCTATTGTCTTTGGTTGTCTGGGGTCGGACCAGGGTAATTGTTTGATATTTCAATAAAAGGTCGTGAATATTGCTTGTATTTTTGGTTTAGAGAGGCGATTTTGAAATAAAAATGGTGTTTTTGAGGGAATAGTTGTGAAATGCCAGGAGCAAATCGGTACTACATCCCGGATTATGCGTGGAGAAAACGGGTGGGAAATAGGGTCATGAATAAGAAATTATGAAAGGAGAGCCCTCGAGGATTTTATCAAAGGTTTAGTCAGTGGGATCTGAGACCCGGAATTTAGAATTGATAACTGTAATTGAAAAAAGGAGGCGTGTTATTAAGAGAATTTTGCATTTTCCCTTACTTGGATCAAGCTGCGAGGTGCCTTTTGAACAAGGAGATAACGGTCCGGTGTCAGGCGGGCAAAGACAACGGCTCCTGCGCATGGTGCCACCAGTTTCCTTTCATAATGATGTCCCAGAATTTGAAACAGCTCTACGCAACAGGAGCATAGGTGCGCGCTCCTGTCTATTGAATATGGTATTATTCCCTCGTCATCTTCCACAAAGAGACTGGGACTGATAAAATTGGCGTGGTTAGAAGTGTGGGTTAGATAGAGGAAGTCAAAATCGTTTGCCTTTGACCCGAATCTTTTGGCCCATTTTAGGTAGATCCTTTTTTCTCTCTCACTTACCCGTTGCCATCTGTCGGGGAGACGCTCTTTGAGCAGAGGATCCTCCAGGAGGGCCTCTTTGTCTTCCAGGGTGGCAAGTTTTGGGGGCACAAAGTCCGATTCGGTAATGACAGCGGCCTTCCGTGATCGGTACCCTTCCAACTCGAATGAGCTCACTACCAGGTATTGTTCATTTCTTTCAGAAGTCCGGTACCAACTACCCTGCCTGCCGCATGTGTCATCCCAAATATCGGGTGAAACGCTTGAAATCTTGTTGGTAGGGTCCAGGGGGGTGCAGACAATCCCCTTGGCAGATTTCACCTTGATGTCACGGGCAGCTAGCTCCTCTCTCATATGGGCCTCCTCGGATCTAGCCAGCCAATAGATGTGTTTCACATATGGATCCTTGGGTTTCAAAAAGCCCTCCTTATCTTGAGGTTCAAGTCCGGTGTATGGCCTTTGGCTTAGGGACCGCTTATCTCAGTAAGCCCTTTATGGTCCGGAAAGAATTATGCATCAAGAGTAACCGGCCTGGTAGTGAAATGAATACTGCTACAAGGACTTTTCGAAAGCAATCATAAACCCCGATGTTGCATTAGAATTTATCCAAATCCACGAAATACGCTATCATACAAGTCTGACAATTGATGCTAACTTGGGACTTCACCAGATGTGAATTCCTCCTATGTGCTCAATTTGCCGTTTTATGTTGCAGTAACAGCTATTTTCTCAAATGCGCCAGGATTCTTTTGCAACATCGGGGTAAAGGCTATATCCAAAGGAAGCACCTAAATAATCCCGTAAGGTAACTATTCAGGTTGTCGGGTTCACGGTTCAGGGTTGTCAGCTTTGCGGTCTTCATAATCGAAACCTTGGCCAATATTGTGCATCGATAACCAGGCGGCATCTTGTATCTGTCTCCTCAGCCCGTAGTCCTTCACAGATTCTGGCTTCTTTGTTAGATGGTACACTTTTCGAGTCAATTCGCGCCTGCCTGTGCCACGGCAGACAGGTGCCAGTTGTCAGGCCTCAATATCTTTAAACCGTTCAATCTTCATGGATCTCTAACCTTGAACCGTGAACTTTGGAACTTTGAACCTGAGTAGCTACCCCGAAAATACTCAAGATTGTGATCCATGCGGGCCAAATTCCTATTGCACTGTTATGTCCGTTATGACATATTCAGCTGGCACCAAGACGTTGACCGTAACAAACCTTGTAAATACCCGAGCGGGTAACCAGAGAGAGCGATCTCACAGCCAGGATATGGATCAATTTTTCAAACTCAAAAGGCCCGATGAGGTCTTTGAAATCATTCATCAGTTTGCCCCGGCAGGGGAAGAGACGATCCCCCTAGAAGACTCGCTGGGCCGGGTTCTGAGCCAAGGTCTGATCGCCCCCGAGGACCTCCCCGGTTTTTTAAGATCAACCATGGATGGATATGCGGTGCGGGCAAGGGACACCTTTGGCGCCAGTGAAGGCCTCCCCGCCCTCCTGGAGGTGACAGGCGAAATCCTGATGGGCCGATCCCACGGAATTGAGGTGGGGGACGGTCAGGCAGTGAAGATCTCCACCGGCGGTAAGTTGCCAGAAGGCGCAGACGGGGTTGTGATGGTGGAGTATTGTAGTCTCTTGGATAGCGAGACCCTTGAAGTGAGCCGGGCCATATCGCCCCTTGAGAATGTCATCCAGCCCGGGGATGATTTTGAGCAGGGAAGTACTGTGCTCAAGGAGGGGCACAGATTGCGCCCTCAGGATCTAGGGGTAATGGCAGGCCTTGGCGTGTCAGAAGTCACTGTCTTCCGGAGACCAAAGGTTGCAATCCTATCGACTGGTGATGAGATTGTTACCATTGATATGCAGCCCCGGCCCGGAGAGGTAAGGGACATCAATCGTTATACCCTAGGGGCCTTCTGCAAACGGCTCGGAGCTGTGCCGCTATATTTGGGCCTATGCCCTGACGAGTTTCAGCCGATGAAGCGTATGGTTGAAGAGGGGGTGGCCCAGGCAGATACGGTCTGGGTTTCGGGGGGTAGTTCCGTCGGGACCAGGGACCTTACGCTTGAGGTATTTGAGACGCTGCCTCATTTTGAGCTGCTTGTACACGGCATATCCATAAGTCCGGGCAAACCCACTATTATTGGCAGATCCGGGCTGCAGCCCGTTATTGGCCTTCCGGGCCATGTGGCCTCTGCATTGGTGGTGGCGGAGGTCTTTTTGACGAGATTGATATCAAGGCTTGCCGGGTATAGCGACCCTATAGACAGATTTAGTAATAAGTTGGAGGCCCAGCTGAGCCAAAATGTGGAATCTTCCGCTGGGCGAGAGGATTATATACGGGTGAAGCTGATTGAAAAGGGGGATGGCCTGATGGCTGAACCGGTATTCGGAAAATCCGGGCTTATCTCCACCTTGGTGGAGGCGGATGGCCTTATCCGGGTGGATATGAATACAGAAGGTATATATAAGGGTCAGACCGTGAGGGTCATGCTTTTTGATCAAGTCGATGGAGGTCACGGGTGAAACGGCGGGTCTATCTATCCATGAAGTCCCTTAAAGAGGCCAAGGATCTCTTCTTTTCCCGATTCGGCTCCGGGCTTCGCACTGGGGTGGAAACGGTTCAGACTGAGGGGGCCTTAGGTCGTATTACAGCTGAGCCGGTTTTTGCGAAACGCTCTGCTCCCTCCTTTCACTCCGCAGCCATGGACGGAATTGCCGTGAAGGCGGAGCAGACCTATGGCACCACTGAACGGTCTCCGAGGGTCTTGCAGTTGGACCGGGATGCCATTTGGATCAACACGGGACAACCTCTCCCAGAACCATTTGACTCGGTTATCATGGTGGAGAAGATCCATCAGATAGACGAACACCACGTGGAGATTCGAGCCCCTGCCTATCCCTGGCAACATGTCCGCAAGGTGGGGGAGGATATCGTGGCGACTCAATTGCTCCTTCCCCAATCCCACCGGGTCCGTGCCTATGATCTCGGGGCCCTTATCAGTGCCGGTGTCTTTTCGGTCAAGGTCTGGGAAAGACCACGGGTGGCCATTATTCCATCGGGCTCAGAGCTTGTCCAGCGTAAAGCTATTGGAGAGGAACAGGAACTAGAAGCCGGACAGATCATTGAGTTCAATTCTACGCTCCTTGCGGGGCTGGTGCGGGAGTCGGGTGGGGTTCCCATTGTCCATGATATCGTGCCGGATGTTGAAGAGTCCATTCGAGAAAGCTTGAAACAGGCCATTGAATCTGATGCCCATGTGGTCATCATAAATGCAGGTTCCTCAGCAGGCAGTAAGGACTTCGCTGTGCATGCCATGGATGAACTGGGGGAGGTCTTGGTACACGGCGTTACAATGATGCCTGGTAAACCTACCATCTTGGGTATAGTGAATGGAAAGCCGGTGGTGGGGAATCCTGGCTATCCTGTTTCCGCAGCCCTTTCCTTTGAGCAATTTGTAAAACCCTTGCTTTACAGGCTCCAGGGTAGTTCTCCCCCGAAACGGGATATAATCAAGGTGCACCCCACCCGAGATATCCCATCCAAGCTGGGAATGGAGGAGTTCCTGCGGGTAAACATAGGGAAGGTAGGCGCAAAGTACGTTGCCACGCCCCTGCCAAGGGCGGCGGGTTCCATTACCACCCTGACAAGGGCGGAGGGCATTATTCGGATTCCAGCGCTCTCTGAGGGGCTTTCCCAAAGGGATGAGGTGCAGGCAGAACTACTGGTGGATGAGGAAGACCTGCTCAACACGGTAGTCATTATCGGCAGTCACGACATCACCATTGATGTCCTGGCAGACGAAATCAGGCGTAAAGGGTACAATATTCGTATATCATCCGGTAACGTGGGCAGCCTTGGGGGACTGATGGCCCTTAGAAAGGGCACATGCCACATATCCGGGTCGCATCTCTTGGATACCCAGACCGGCCAATACAATCTTTCCTACATCAGGAGGTATCTTAAAGGGAGGCGCATCAGTGTCTTCCATTTGGTCTTGCGGGATCAAGGCTTGATCGTGACCAAGGGTAACCCAAAGGAGGTTAGAGGCATCAGAGACCTGGCTCGAGGGGATGTCACCTTTGTGAATCGCCAGGCCGGATCTGGAACACGCGTTCTTCTTGACTACAAACTAGATCAACTGGGGATCGAACCCAAATCCATCAAAGGATATGACCATGAGGAATTCACCCATATGGCGGTAGCGGTGGATGTCCTGAGCGGTGCGGCTGACTGCGGCATGGGGATTTTAGCGGCGGCCAAGGCCCTTGATCTGGACTTCATCCCCTTGGAAAGAGAACAGTACGACCTGATCATCCCAAGTGGGATGTTAGATATACCCAATATTCGGGCGGTGCTGGAGACGATCCAGACCCAAGATTTCCGAGAAAGAGTAAAATCCTTGGGGGGATACGACCCATCTAAAAGTGGTCAGCTGTGGATGGAGGTGGAAGGAGGGTAAGATGGTATTGCTAAAACTGAGGTCAAGGCATTGGGTCGTTGATGAATATAGCCGAATCATAATTGGTGAGGGGAGGAAAGAGATCTTAGAGAATATAGAAAAGACAGGATCCATAAACCAGACTGCAAAGATAATGAAGATGTCTTACAAGGGGGTGTGGAGCAAGATCAAGGCCACGGAGAAATATTTGAACAAACCGATAGTGCATGCGGATAGGAAAACAGGAACCTTTTTGACCGAGGAGGGAAAAAAGCTCCTGGAAAAATACAGGGTGCTAAAGGAGAGATGTCTGGAGGCGGATAACAGGATCTTTGACCGTATATTCAGTCGGGAAGAGCGAGTGATTGGAGGAGAGCCGGAGTGAACGCTGTGACAGATCCGCCCATTGTCTCTATTGTTGGTCCGTCGGGTGTTGGGAAAACCACCCTGCTGGAAAAGCTGATCCCAGAGCTAACCGGACGGGGATACAGAGTGGGAACCGTCAAGCATGATGTCCACGGCTTTGAAATGGATCGGCCCGGAAAGGATAGCTACCGTCATAAACATGCAGGAGCCCAGGTGACAATAATTTCATCCCCCAACCAGATCGGTGTGCTCATGGATGTGGACCATGATTACCATTTGGACGAGCTGCGGAGGTTCTTCTCAAATATGGACATAGTCCTGACGGAGGGTTATAAGAGACAGAGGAGGCCAAAGGTAGAGGTTTTCAGACCTGAAGTCCATGGAGAGCTGCTCTGTAAAGCGGACGATCAGTTGCTTGCCCTAGTTAGCAATGTGGAGGTCGATACAGGGGCACCTTTGTTTTCCATGGACGATACCAAGGGGCTGGCTGATTTTTTGATTGGCCATTTCAAGCTTATCCCGGGTTTACAGCCACGACACGGGGAAAGCGTCGCATGACCACCGTGTTTTGTTGCCAGGCCCAATATTTCCAGGTTTTTCTTTGACCATTTGCGGAATATGATATCATGAATATGCCCTTTGCTCTAAATTATTGCTTGAAAGCGGATGTCCGGAGATATAAATAGAGGTCATGCAGCAGACGTTAAATTGGTGCAAAAGTGCAACGTGATTGTTGATTTCAATGGATTGTAAGGTGCGTGCTCAGCAACAAGTGGCCGTAACAAGTCACCCTCGTAAGTGGGAGGGTTGGGGGGGTGGGATTTCCCCGTAAGGTTTCTGAACGTAAAGTGAGATAAGAGGTGATATGATAATAGGCATCCCCTTTGTCACTCAAATTCCGGTCGGCGCCTCAATGGAAAGGGCCTTTGGTCATGATATCGTCCAGATGATCGTACATGCCGGCCCTATGGTCAAGTTTGTATTACTGGTTCTATTGCTGTTTTCCGTCATATCTTGGGCCATTATCTTCATGAAGTGGAGACTATTTCGTAAGGCAAAGGCTGAGACAGAATACTTCTTAGAGGTTTTTTGGGAGAGCAGGGACCTAAAGAAGATCTATTTGGCCAGTAAGGATCTGGGATTCAGCCCGGTCGGAAGGCTCTTCAAGGCAGGGTATGCGGAATTTGACCGGCTCCGAAAGATCCAGGCATCTCCTGATTCAGAGGAACGCAAAGGGTCCTCTGCGCAGCATTCCTCTCGCTCAAGTGAGGTGGGCAGTGAGGAGTTCACACATTCCCATCAGGCCATCATCAACAATCTGGAAAGGTCGCTAAAGAGATCGAACATTGACCAAAGCAACAAACTGGAGCGGGCCCTTAGTTTTCTGGCCACCACGGGAAATACTACCCCTTTCATTGGCCTCTTCGGTACGGTCTGGGGGATCATGACGTCATTTCGGGGGATAGGGCTAAAGGGTTCAGCCAGCTTGGCCGTGGTGGCCCCGGGGATCTCCGAAGCCCTCATCGCCACCGCGGCAGGTCTGGCGGCTGCAATCCCAGCGGTGGTAGCATTCAATTCCTTCTCCAATAGGATTTCGGGTTTCAGGGCAGAGATGGATATCTTCACATCCGAATTCTTGAGCATAATAGAAAGGCAGTTTTTAAAGGGGAGATGATTGCACGAGGCTAATAGGCACAAGGCTAAAGGCACAAGACCTTGCGCCCTGAGCCTTACGCCTTGCGCCGGCGGTTGATCGCAAGAAAGAACGCAAAAGCAGAAGCGTGTCATACCTCACTTTATCTTAAAAAGTATATCTGAGTTTGCCATGAACTACGGGGGGAACAACAGACGTCTCATGTCGGATATCAACGTCACGCCATTTGTGGACGTGATGTTGGTGCTCCTAATCATCTTTATGGTGACTGTCCCTATGATGATGCAGGGCGTGGAGGTGAATCTCCCTAAGACCACCACCAAGAATATCAAGACGCGCGAGGAGCCGTTGATCCTGACCATCAATAAGAAGAAGGAGATCTTCTTAGAAGAGCACCGGATCAAGTTGGATGGGTTGGAGAGAAAGATCACAAAGATCTTTGAGAATCGGAAAGAAAAGGAGATCCTGTTGAGGGCCGATAAGGATGTCCCTTACGGATTTGTGATCAAGGTGGTCGCGAAGATAAAGAGGTCTGGCATAGACAAGCTTGGAATGGTCACTGAGCCTTTGGACTGATTCCTATGGAAGCCTTACGGGTTGAGTCCAGTTCCAATGATTTAATGGCGCCAAGATGGAGAAAGGTCCTCATCCTTTCCTTTCTCTTTCACCTGGCCATTTTTTCAATAATTTTATTCGCCCCGGAGCCCATGTCCACTAGGAGGATTAGTGGGGCGATCTATGAAGTCAATCTGGTGGAGATGCCGAGGGTGAAACAGGCGGCTGTTCGGCCTGGTTCCAAGGCAAAGGCCAAAAAGAGGCTGACGGTTTCAAAAAGGTCCACTCCAGCCAAGCGGATCAGCAGGAGTGAAAAGAAGGAAGCCCCGGTTGTCATCGGAAAAAAGGTCATAAAGAGGAAGCGCCGCAGGGTCAAGACAAGGCCCTCCAAGCTGATAGACCAGGCAGTGGCTAAGATCGAAAGGAAGGTCAAGGCAGAGAAGAGTGATCATGTCGGGCAGGCCATCTCCAAGCTACAGACCCGACTAAAAAGGGGGGGTGGAAAAGAGCCCAAAGGAGATTATGCGGATAATGGAATCAGCATTCGGATATACCAGATGGAGGTGGAACGAAAGATCAAGAGTAACTGGTCTTACGCCGTGGCACTCCTTGGCCCCGAAAGCCGGAAGGCCCTTGAAGCCATTGTGGTGGTCAAGGTCAAGAGCAACGGGAAGATCTTGAAATTTTGGGTCAAGGAACGGTCATCCAATGTCATGTTTGATCAATCGGTCATAAAGGCTGTTGAGCGATCAGATCCCCTACCACCCTTTCCGGAGGGTTATAGGAGGACCCATGACGAAATCGAAATCAACTTTAATCTAAGCGAATTGGAAGGATATTAGATAGCTCGGAGGTCTTAGGTCACATGGGTTCGAAGTCAATGTTTTTCTTTTTGGGCAGAGTTAGCGCCTCCTTATTTGTCTGGATGGGGCTCCTTTTCTTCACCCTTCTTTCGGTGCCAGAGCAATGTCTTGGTCGGATCTATATTGATATCAACGCACCCTCCATCCCCAAATTCAATATTGCCATCCCCGATTTCAAAAACCTAAACGAGAATAAGGAACACCCCGAACTGGCACAGAAATTGGCAGGGGTCCTATCGAACGATCTGTATCTTAGTGGCTATTTCAACCCGATGGACAAAGGGGCCTTCTTGGAAGAGAAGGGTGCCCCCATGACCGCAGAAGGTATTCGATTCAAGGACTGGTCGGTCATAGGTGCGGAACTGCTTCTAAAGGGTGGATATACCTGCATTGGGAGTCGAGTAGAAGTGGTAGTCAGGCTGTTCGATGTATTTTGGGGCCGCCAGATCCTGGGCAGGAGGGCCTTGGGAGAGCTGCGCCAGTATCGTCATGTGATGCACCGGCTTTCAAATGAGATCATACGGAAATTGACCGGACAGGATGGCATCTTTCTCACAAAACTTGCATTTGTGGGAAATGCGACAGGGAATAAAGAGATATATGTAAGCGATTATGACGGTCATAATGTCCGACAAATAACCTCGGATAAGAGTATCGCCCTTCTGCCGAGTTGGTCGCCTGATGGGAAAAAACTCGTATATAACTCCTATAAAGATGGGGGGCCCATGCTCTATTTAAAGGATATGGCCTCTGGGGCTGTCACACGAATTTCCAGCAGATCAGGCCTAAATATTGGCGCATGCTGGGCCCCTAATGGTAAGGAGTTGGCCCTGACCTTGAGCCGCAAGGGAAATTCAGATATATTTACCATTAATCTTAAAGGAGAGATCTTGAAACACCTTATCAACCATTGGGCCCTTGATGTTTCACCAACCTTTTCGCCGGACGTGACAAAGATTGCGTTTGTCTCAAACCGATCCGGATCACCCCAGATCTATACATTGGATCTGACCAATGGAAGAAAGGAGAGACTTACCTTCGAAGGAAACTACAACACATCCCCTGCCTGGTCTTCTCAGAACCGGATCGCATTTACATCCTTGGAGGATGGGGCCTTTGACATTTACACCATGGATCTGGAAGGGGGTATGCAAAAGAGGCTTACGGAAGGCCAGAGAAATAACGAGTCCCCTTGCTGGTCTCCTGATGGAAGGTATATCGTATTCAGTTCTAACAGAGAAGGCCGATACCACCTCTATATCATGAATGCCAACGGAGGGGACCAAATAAGGATTACTTCCTTGAAGGGAGATCAGACCAGCCCATCATGGGCCCCGTGAGAAAGGATAGCTGGTGTCTCACAGGCCAGGCCGCCGAAGAGAGGCTATTCTGTCACTTCCTGCTCAAGGTGACTGGAAAATTCCAAGATATACTTACTTAAACCCTTGCAATAATGTAGGTCAAATGGTATAAGACAAATTTATCTGGAGGGCAGAGGTGTTTTCCCTTGCAAAAGGTGGTGGTTTTTGGTTATATAAACATTTATTTAGAGATGATGGAGCGAAGAGGTAAATTTGTTTGCACCCGTTAGATTTTCTGTATTGTTTACAGGGCAAAAACCCATAACTCAGGAGGTAAGGGAAGTATGAAAAAAAGAATGGTATGTGGCTTGATAGCCTTGGCCTTTGTCTGCTCATCCCTCTTTATTATGACATCCTGTGCAAAAAAACAGATAGGTGTTTCAGAGAGAGTTGAGAAACCCGTTATTGTGGAAGAGGAAAAGGTTGTAGTAGTAGAGGAGGAAGAAAAGGCGCCTGTGGCCGAAGAAAAGGTAGTAGTTGTGGTGGAAGAGGAGAAGGCAGAGGCCGAACGAAGGGCGAAGGCAGAAATGTTGGCAGCGAAGATCCGTGAATTTGACACTGAAAATATCTACTTTGCTTTTGACAAATCGGATCTAAGGCCCAAGGCCCGGGCCACTTTGAAAAAAAAGGCGGCCTTTCTCCGTGGTGATTTTTCCTTTAGGGTCCTTATCGCGGGCAACTGCGACGAAAGAGGGACCGAGGCATACAACCTTGCCCTGGGTGAGAGAAGGGCCCATTCTGCCAAGAAATACCTTATGGCCTTGGGGATTTCAGGGGATCGTATTTCGACCGTGAGCTATGGTGAGGAACGACCAGCTGACCCCGCGCATACCCCTGCAGCCTGGGAATTGAACAGGCGGGATAACTTCACACTGCTAAGGTAAGATCGTGACTGATTGATTCTTTCCTTTGCCAGCGATAGCCAACGCGGTGTTAGTAGACAAAGCGAGCCGGCCTGTTTTTTGGGTCGGCTCCGCTACTTTTTAACAGAGTAATGGGATGGTAGTATCTATTTTGAGCAAGAAAAACCTTGGAAGAGTGGGATTATTTTTTGTAATCCTGCTGCTCACCTCCTGTGTTACCACCAGGGAAGAATTCCTGTATCTGAACGACCAGGTCATCTCCCTTAACAAAAGGGTGAACAGCCTCCAAGAATCGGTGGGTCAGGATCTTGAAAAGGAGCTTGATTCGAGATTTCAATCGGTGCGCAACAAGCAAGGCGAAATTTACTCGGGCCTGGATTCGGTCCGTGACAGGCAGGCAGAAAATGTTGCGGAAATGGACAGAGTCAGGATCCAAATGCAGGCCCTCACGGGTCGTGTGGAAGAGAACAGTCATTTAGTCAAACGTACCGTGGAGAGGGACACCACTGAGCAGGATGAGATGAAGAGGAGCCTGACTGAGCTCATCCAGAGGTTTGATAAGCTTGAAGCAAGTGTGAAGCACCTTAGTAGCTACCTGGGCCTCGAACCGGGGGGAAGTGTTGTAAAACAAGATCTGGAGAAATCCCCCAAGGAGGTCAAGGCGTATACGCCCCGGCCCCCGGTGGTTGCAAAGAAGCCCGTGTCTCCCGAAAAGAGGCTCTATGAGCTGACACTCAAACACTTTTCTGAGGGGAAATATGAGGAAGCTATCGAGGGCTTTAGGAACTTTCTCAAGAAGTACCCGAAGTCAGACCTGGCTGATAATGCCCAATTCTGGATTGGGGAATCCTACATGTCCCTGAAGCAGTATGAGCAAGCCATTTTGGCCTACCAGGGGGTGATAAAAAAGTATCCCAAAGGTAACAAGATGCCCAATGCAATGCTTCGTCAGGCACAGGCCTTTTATGAGATAAAGGACAAGATTAGTGCAAAGATATTGCTCAAGAAGATCATCAAGAAATATCCCAAGTCGAGCGAGGCAAAGATTGCCAAGACAAGGCTCAAGAAAATGTGATAGGTTATCCTGGAGGCCATAGGGGATTACTCCCCTGGCTCCCGTCTGAGTATCCCACCTGATAGAAGTGAACCCGCAATCTCCCCAAAGGCGTCTGACACCACAACTAAAGAGCAGCGAACATACCACGATGGCCATACTTGCCCTGATCACAGGGCTTGGCGGTGGATTTGGGGCCGTCGGTTTTCGGCATCTCATAGATCTTTTTCAGACCATCTCTTATGGGTCACCTGACAATCTACTTGACGTGATTCAATCGACGCCATGGTATTTGCGGATCGTGATTCCTGCTCTCGGTGGATTGGTGATAGGGCCTATTGTCTATTTTCTGGCCAGAGAGGCCAAAGGACACGGTGTACCAGAGGTTATGGAGGCCGTTGCCCTGAGGAGCGGGGTAATAAGGAAGCGGATCGTCTTTATAAAGACCGTGGTATCCGGGGTCTGTATAGCTACCGGGGGCTCTGTTGGAAGGGAGGGGCCGATAGTTCAAATAGGGTCGGCACTTGGATCCACCATAGGACAGCTCCTTAAGGTCTCGGGTGATCGGATAAGGACCCTGGTGGGCTGTGGTGCCGCTGCCGGGATCGCTGCCACCTTTAATGCCCCCATTGCCGGTTCCATGTTTGCCCTTGAGATCATCCTAGGGGACTTTGGTCTGGCCACATTTAGTCCCATTGTGATCTCTGCTGTTGTGGCAACCGCTGTTTCCCGCTACTACCTCGGGGATTTCCCTGCCTTTATTGTCCCTGCCTACGAATTGGTCAGTGCCTGGGAATTGCCCATGTATGTGGTGTTGGGTCTTTTTTGCGCCTTAGTGGCCGTGGGTTTTATAATCCTACTTTATCGTTTCGAAGATATATTCGAGGCCCTGAGATTTCCAGAATATCTAAAGGCTGTCCTGGGAGGATTGATCCTTGGTACTATGGGGCTCCTTTTTCCCCAGGTCTTGGGTATAGGCTATGGAACCATAGATCTATCCCTTATGGTGCAGCTCTCTTGGTGGCTCATGCTCCTTTTGGTCCCATGTAAGATCGCGGCCACATCCATCACCATCGGTTCAGGTGGTTCAGGTGGTATTTTTGCCCCCTCCCTTTTCATGGGGGCCATGGCAGGGGGGTTTTTGGGAACCATAGTCCACGATATTTTTCCCGCAACGACAGCCTCTCCCGGGGCATACAGTATCGTGGGCATGGGCGCCGTGGTGAGTGCAACCACCCATGGCCCAATAACTGCCATATTGATGCTCTTCGAGATGACCGGTGATTATAAGATTATCCTTCCACTCATGATTGCATGTATAATAAGCTCGGTGGCCGGGGGGCAGTTATTGAGGGAGTCCATTTACACATTGAAGCTGGTAAGGAGGGGAGTGGAGATAAGGGCCGGAAAAGAGGTCAACGTCCTCAGGTCAATGAGTGTAAAGGATGTAATGAATCCCCAGGTAGAAACAGTACCTGATGACTTGAGCCTTGGAAAACTTGCCCAAAAGATAGCCAAGAGCAAATATAACAGCTTTCCTGTTCTCGATGAGGAGGGCCGTTTGACGGGTATTCTCTCATTCTTGGACTACCGTGATGCCGCCTTTGATGAGAATCTAAGGGATCTGGTGGTGGCCAAGGATCTTGCCACTACCGATCTTGTTACCGTATCACTGGATGATAATCTCTATGATGCCTTGGAAAGGATCACGTTGAAGGATTTCTCTATCCTGCCCGTTGTCTCCCCGGATGATCGGTCAAAATTGTTGGGGGTCCTCTCTCGCAGGGATATTATCGGGGCCTATGACAAGGCCGTGGTGAAGAAATCACTATTCACCTGATCCTCTTCATCCTGAGGGGGTTCCTACAGATTCCAGGCCTCTCCCTCATGGCCTTTCGCCAGCAACTGATCAGTAGCTCCCCATATTTGAGTTTTCCCCCTTTAAAAAGGGGATAACCCAACCCTTTTCGTGTTAAGACGAAATTTGGTATTTACCAGTCCTTGATGCGCTCGTAAAAAGTCCTTTTTGTGAGCAATCGTGGATTCAGGGATTTAGGAATTGTGAATTATTTCCATCAGGTACACGTCGGGCCATTACCCATGCAATTAGATTTTCGAGTTTTTACAAGACCATCAGCCCTTGGTACTGGACAAAGATAGGGATAGGCAGATGGTTTACAGGGATTCACAGCTATTTCTTATGCTTAATTGATCAGAATCGAACTTGGAAAACTGCAATACAAATCAAATATAAGAAGTTAGGATATTTTAATTTATTATTAGCAGATTTTTTATTGACTTTAATGTTCTTTGGTATTAGGGTTAATCGTACAACATGGTTCAGCATGCAGGTGAACCTATCAAAGTAATCAAGGAATAGAGGAGTGCATTATGCCAGAAATAATGACCACCAAAGAAATCGCGAAATATCTGAAATTACACGAGATTACCATATGCAAGTATGCGGCGGAAGGCAAGATTCCTGCGATACGGATCGGGAGGGTCTGGCGATTTGATAAAGAGGCCATTGACAAATGGATCGGTGGGGGCCAAAAAAAGGAAACCAAGAAAAAGAAATAATGATGGGGGTCTCCCCATACCTGATAATTTGGAAGTAAATCTCCTCGTTCAAAAGGCGTCTGCTTCGGGGATCCTTATGAATAGAGAAGGTATGGCTTCCTCCATTGAACAAAATATTCAAGCTCTCTCTCCCATTTTTCCTCTAGGAGGGAGAGACGAGCACCGGATTCCAGCTCAAGCCGGAGAGATGAATTGCCCATGATCAGGTCTATGGGCTTTTTTTTGTATTCATACTCATAAGGAGGGTTTTTCCACTTAAAGCTTCCTCGGTGGGTCTCCATGGCCGCCTTCAGCAAGGCAATTGAAGTATGATAGGGCCGGTAGACATGGGGGTCGAGTACATGTATCATGAATCCGTGGCAAAGCTCCCCCTGCCATTTGTGGTATGTGGGGCGAAAGGAAAATCCCTGAAGCTGACACCCGCATGTGGCCTCCTGGTCCAGAGCCCGTTTGACCGCTGCGGTATCTAAATAGGGGGCTCCAAATATCTCAAAGGGTCTACATGTCCCTCGTCCTTCGGAAAGGTTGGTACCTTCCCAGATCACCTGGCCGGGGTAGACAAGGGCTGTTTGGGGGAAAGGCATATTGGGAGAGGGCATGATCCATCTCAATCCGGTCTCAAACCAGAGCATCTCCCGATGCCACCCATTCATGGTTATGATTTCCAGATCACAGTTTAGGCCAAAGATGTCATTAAAGATCCTGGCCATCTCCCCCATTGTCAAGCCATGCCGCATGGGGAGGCTATAAGGTCCCACAAATGAATATAATTCTGGCTGGAGGAGGTTCCCTTCCACCACCGCTCCCCCCAGGGGATTGGGCCGGTCCAGGACGAGGACCTTTTTGCCTTCCTTTGCTGCGGCCTTGAGGCAATTGAGCATGGTGGAGGAGAAGGTATAGACCCTTGTTCCCACATCCTGTAAATCAATGATAAGGACATCTATCATCTCAAGCATATGCGGGAGCGGTTCTCTCTTATCGGCATAGAGGCTAAAGACGGGTATCCCTAACTCTTTGTCATATGAATGGTCCGTTTCGACCATATTGTCCTGGGCCTCACCACTGAAGCCGTGCTGTGGACCGAAAAGGGCCTTCAGCTGGCCGGGGAGCAGACTGGAGATGACTTCCCCGGAGGTATTCAACCTGCTATCCAAGGAGGCCTGGTTAGACAGGAGTCCCAATCTATAACCTGTGAGCCTTTTCCACAGTCCCTCGCGAATGCGATCTATACCTGTCTGGACATAATCCATATTCTGGTTCCATTGCCCTTTTGAGGTTTTTCTCAGAACCATTTTCGAGAATCCTATGTGATCTGCATATTCTTTTCAACCCGTATCCTGGAAACCGAAGTCATAACACGTTGAGATAGAGATAAGTTTCACTTTTTGGGAGAAATTGTAGACCCTAATAATTTCAGCTAGTTGAAAGACAGAAATAGCGGTTTCAAGGCAGTATAGATATGAAAGGAAAAATCCTCATTCTTCTCCTTGCAACCTGTCTTATCCTCTTTACAAAAGGGCTTTACGGAGGGGAAGTGCAGGTCCTGGAAAGAGACGATATCAGGGTCCTCTTTGAGCCCCCCTTGGGAGCCGCTTCGAAGGAGGTGGCAAACGTCTATCAGGGGATCAGGGGGGAGATCGAGGGTATCTTTGGATGGAGCCTCAATTTCCGACCCACCGTGTTATTGATTAGTGATAGCAAGCACTTTGGGAGGATGGCTGAAAGCCCCCTTACAGTTGCCTTTGCCGTCCCTTCTAAGGGCCTGATCGTAATCGACTACTCCAAGATGAAGCGCCATCCTTTCAACCTTCAAGATACGTTGAAACATGAGATCTGCCATCTCCTGCTTCACGAACATATTAAGGAGGCAGTATTACCGAGATGGTTGGATGAGGGTGTTTGTCAGTGGGCGAGCGGGGGTGTAGTAGATATTATTATGGATCAAAAACGGTCCCTTCTTAACAGGGCTGCGCTTAGAGGTAAATTTATCCCCCTGGGTTCTTTGCGAAGGGGCTTCCCCAGAGACAAAGATTCCTTATTGTTGGCCTATGAGGAGAGCAAGGGCTTTGTAGAGCACATAATCGCCAAATTTGGCAAAGAGGGGATCTTGAGAGTCCTTGAACATATGAAGAGGGGGGAGGAAGCAGATACGGCCGTCTTGAGGTCCCTATCCATGCCCCTTGATAGGCTTGAAGAGGCATGGCATCGTTCGCTTATGAGAAAGATGACCTGGTTTACATATCTGAGCTACCATCTCTACGAAATCCTCTTTGCCCTCGGTGCCCTGATTACCATATACGCATTCATAAGAGCAATAGGGAGGAAAAGGGCCTATATGAAGGGAGATGAAGAATGATGTTATCCCTCAATTTGTCGGGAGGGCTTGTGTCCCCTTGGGAGGCTCATAGGACTGAACATGGAAACAATAGGCACTGAAAGTAGCCAAAGATGAAATTTCCCTATCTGTTTTCGCCCATAAAGATCAATGGCATGGAGCTAAAGAATCGGATTGTCATGACGGCCATGCATCTTGGTTATACTCCAGAAGGAGAGTGAAATGGGGATGGACCCCTCCCCTGGGTCCAAAAGGGTACTGGTCATTGGCGGGGGCCCTGCTGGCATGAAGGCAGCCTGCAGTGCAGCGGAGAGGGGCCACAAGGTGACCCTGGTTGAAAAGAAACACAGGTTAGGAGGGCAGGTGCTTCTGAACAGAGACATTCCGGGCAGGAGAGAGCTGGTCACTCTGGCCAAAGACCTGATCAATAATCTGGAGGCCCTGACAGTTGATATAATCCTTGGTAAGGAGGCCAATCCCGAGTTAATAAGAGAGACGGCGCCTGATGCGGTTGTGGTGGCAAGTGGTGCAAGGCCCATATTGCCAGATATACGTGGTATCGAGAGCAAAAAGGTGGTACAGGCATGGGATCTATTGGATGGAAAGGTGGGTGTTGGCAAGAAGGTAGCAATTGTTGGGGGAAACGCCGTAGGCCTTGAAACGGCCCTCTACTTGGCCAACCAGGGGACAATTTCGCCCGAGGTGCTCCATTTTCTGATGACCAATAGGGCTGAGTCTCTTAAGGGATTGACAGAATTGCTCAACAAAGGCAATAAGGAAGTAACCGTTGTAGAAATGGCCAAAAGGGCCGGCCAGGACATCGGTCCATCGACGCGATGGACCGTGATGGCTGAGCTGAGGCGCCTGGGGGTCCGTATTAGGACAGGCACCAAGGCAGTTGGTATTACACCTGATGGCCTTGAGGTAGAAAAAAAGGGAGGACCTGATTTTGTGCCTGCCGATTCCGTCGTGATTGTTGCAGGATCCAGATCTGAAAATGGGCTGATAGGTCAGATTCAAGGGATGGGTTCTGAGATTTACACGGTGGGAGATGCCAGGAAACCCCGGAATGTCTTGGAGGCGATCCGGGAAGGATTTATGGTGGGGTTGAGGCTATAGTGGCTTCAGGGCCCTATTGCTCAAAGATTCTTAAAGGAGGTTGGTTATGGGTAAAGGTGATATCCGCACAAAGCGCGGAAAGATCTGGAGGGGTACTACTGGTAGGACCCGTCCCAAGAAAAAGAAGAAGGGGAAGGCCCAAAAGTAAAGAGGTATTTGGGCCGGGCCTAGGCCCCTCTGACCCCCAAAGTGGCTGCCGTTTTATCATCCGAGGCATATCTCATAGGTATGCTTGATCCGCCCGCAAAAAGTTTTTTTTGCGGGCAATCGCGAATTTGGGGGTTTAGGTATTGTGGATTATTCTTAAAATTAGGCATACGGGGCATTGCCCATACCATGAGCTTTTCGATTTTTTACGAGACCATCAATGCTTATATAGCGAAAAAAATCCAAGAAAGTTGGCAAAAGATGAAATCGTTTGACTTAGGTCAAGGAAACTATCTTCTGAATCATAAATAATAGCCTCACAATTAAGGCAAGGAAGGGGCTGATCGCCAATTCCTGCAATAGAAAAAATCAACACAGGATGAAAGGAGGCAAACCATGTTTTGTTACCAGTGTGAACAGACGGCAAAAGGCGAGGGGTGCACCAAGATAGGGGTCTGCGGAAAACAACCGGATGTGGCGGCCCTACAAGACCTCTTGATCTATGCAGTGAGGGGCCTATCCCTTTGTGCAGTGGAGGGTCGGAGGGTAGGTGTTAATGATCATGACACTGATGTCTTTACCTGTAAGGCGATATTTTCCACCCTTACCAATGTAAATTTTGACCCGGAGCGGTTTGTGCCGCTTATCAATCAGTGCGTGGAACTCAGAGAGAATCTCAAGGAAAAGGTAAGAGGGGCGGGCGGAAATGTGGATTTTTCTGAAGGACCTGCGACCTTTAGGCCTGAAACCACTTTAGAGGGTCTAATCAAACAGGGTGAGGCCGTCGGGATAAAATCCGATCCTGATATTGACCCGGACATCCACGGCCTCCAATGGGCCCTTACCTACGGAATTAAGGGGGTCTGTGCATACGCCGATCACGCACAGATTCTGGGCCAGGAGGACGATAAGGTATACGCCTTTATCCACGAAGGGCTGGCAGCCACAGAGAATAAAGCCCTGAGCCTTGATGATTGGGTTGGGCTGGTTCTCAAGTGTGGGGAGATCAATCTGAGGGCCATGGAGCTGCTGGATGCCGGCAATACCGGGACATATGGTCATCCAGTGCCCACAGAGGTACCCCTTGGGGCAAAAAAGGGAAAGGCCATACTGGTATCCGGGCACGATCTAGAGGATCTGGAAGAGATCCTCAAGCAGAGCGAGGGCAAAGGGATCAATGTTTACACCCACGGTGAGATGCTGCCCTGCCATGGGTACCCGGAGCTGAAGAAGTATCCTCACTTCTATGGGCACTATGGCACAGCCTGGCAGAATCAGACCAAGGAATTTTTGGACTTTCCTGGGGCTATCTTGATGACGACCAACTGTATTCAAAAACCTAAAGATGATTATAAGGATAATATCTTTACCACAGGCCTTGTGGGTTGGCCTGGTGTGACCCATATTGCAGATAAGAATTTTGAACCTGTCATCAAAAAGGCCCTGGAAATGGAAGGGTTTTCAGAGGATACCAATGGCCGTTCAGTCATGTGCGGTTTTGGGCATAATGCCGTAATGGGAGTGGCCGATAAGTTGATAGATGCGGTCAAAAGCGGTGCCATAAGACATTTCTTTCTGGTGGCAGGCTGTGATGGTGCGAAACCAGGGAGGAACTACTATACCCAATTCGTCGAGCAGGTCCCGGCAGACTGTGTGGTCCTCACGCTGGCCTGTGGCAAGTTCCGCTTCTTTGACAAAGACCTGGGGGAGATCGGTGGCATCCCCAGGCTTTTGGATATTGGGCAGTGTAATGACGCCTACTCGGCCATCCAGATAGCGGTAGCCTTGGCAGGGGCCTTTGAATGCGAGGTGAATGAGCTTCCCCTCAATATAATACTCTCCTGGTATGAGCAAAAGGCGGTGGCCATCCTTTTGACCTTGCTTCACCTGGGTATCAAGGATATCAGGTTGGGCCCGAGCCTGCCCGCCTTTATTACGCCCAATGTCCTGGACGTCCTGGTCAAGAACTTTAACCTCATGCCCATCAGTACGCCAGAGGAGGATCTGAAGGCGATTTTGGGGTAAGGAGTATAAGATGAAAGTCAAGAGAAAGATTGTCGAGATTGATGAAGAACTATGTGATGGGTGCGGGCAGTGCGTGCCAGCCTGTGCCGAGGGTGCCATTGAGATCATAGATGGCAAGGCGCGCATCGCGGCGGAGAAGTATTGTGACGGTCTGGGCGCATGCCTGGGAGAGTGCCCAAATGATGCCCTGGCCATTATTGAACGGGAGGCGGAGGACTTTGATGAAGAGGCAGTGGAGGCCTACCTCCAAGCAAAGGAGAAGGATGAAAGGGCCGATAAATCCGCTCTGCCGTGTGGTTGTCCCTCTGCAGCCCTCCAGACATTTATTCCTCCGGCCTCAACCCAAGGTACAATTCATGCTGGTAAGGAGGGCCGCTCGGTATCCAATCTCTCTCACTGGCCGGTCCAGATCCGCCTGGTGCCACCAACCGCACCCTTCCTCAAAGGGGCGGATCTGTTGGTGGTTGCCGACTGTGTGCCTGTGGCCTACCCCAATCTACACTCGGATTTTTTATCGGGTAAGGTCGTCCTGATTGGGTGCCCCAAGCTGGATGATGTTGAGCCCTACATAGAGAAATTCGCTGACATCTTCAGAACGGCCGACCTAAAGAGTGTAACCGTCCTTATCATGGAAGTTCCATGCTGTTCTGGTCTTGAGACGATTATCAAGAGGGCAATGGAGGCGGCTGGAAAAGAGATCCCCTTCGAGGAAGTGGTTTTTAGTACACGTGGTGAGATCCTAAAGAGGGAAAAGATGGCAGCCTAAGTCGGAAACTCGGGTACTTAGTGGCTGACCGAAAACCTCGAAATATGGTTTTTAGTTTTACTCGTAAATCTTCAACGTACTGAGATCGCTTTCTTTTTTGAATCCGAAATCCGCAATCCAAAATCGTGCCTGAACGGACTTTTCGTTCAGGCACTACTTAGTCCTGCTCGGCCATGCGGGGGTCACGGCCTTCCTCCATAAGACACTGTATGACCTCTCTTACTCGGTCCATCAATTGGTTGATGTTTTTTCTGTTATAGCCCTTTACTGAAATAGGTTCCCCAATGTGAATATCAAAGGAGCCTTTATTAATCTTGAGGCTGCCTTTGGGAACGATCCGGTAACTCTCGCTAATGGCCACTGGTACAATGTCACAGCCGGACTTGAGGGCGAGATTGAATCCACCCCTTTTGAACGGCAACAGCTTTCCATCAACGCCCCTGGTTCCCTCCGGAAACATAACAACGGATACCCCGCCTCTGATTTTTTGGGCTGCCTCCTTCATACCCTTTACCGCTTTTCTGGGGTCTTCCCTTTCTATCCCTATATAGCCTGCTCTTCTCATGGCAGGGCCAAAAAGAGGGATCTTCATAAGTTCCTGTTTCAGGATAAACTTGAAATCAACAGGAATATAGGCGAGGAGGGCAAAGATATCGAAAAAACTCTGGTGGTTGGTCATGTAAACGCGAGGTACCCCGGGCTCAACATTTTGCAGTCCCGAGATCCTGACCTTGACGCCACAGACCCAAAGGATCATCTTTGCCCAAGGAACAGCGCCATAAAAATGGACCCTTTTTTCATCCCTGTCAAAGAGCGAGAGCACGAGGCACCAGAGGCATAGGACTATGCTGTGAATGGCAATAAATGCGTTTAATAGGAAGGACCTGATCATCTCTATCAACTAAATAATCTTACCTTGAAGATTTTCTTTTTACCTGCCCAGAGCGGTGATTTCAAATGCTCAAGATAACAGCGGCATCTTTACCATATCTTTTAATATCCTCGCTTGTCTTCTCAATACCCGGGTATTCGGATTTGTTGGGGACCACCTGTGTGGGCTTGGAAGGATAGCGGTCAAAAGTGCGGCCTGGGTCCGGGTGATACGGGAAGATGGGGTGTGAAAATATTTGCGTGAGGCCGCCTCGGCCCCCATGATCCCCTCCCCCCAATCTACTGTGTTAAGATAGATCTCAAGGATTCTCTCTTTGCTCCAAAACAATTCCATAAGGAGAGTACAGTAAGCCTCGACCGCTTTTCTTGCCCAGGTCCTTTCGGTACAGAGAAAGACGGTCCTGGCCGTCTGCATGGTAATAGTGCTTGCCCCCCTGGTCCCCTTTCTTGAGAACATTTCCTTGAGCGCCTGATTCATTTCTATAAAGTCGAATCCATGATGGGACAGAAACCGCTGGTCTTCACCTGCCAGGACTGCTCGCCTGAGATGTGGTGAGATCTCTTTGAGCTGACGCCACATATTGCGCTGCATATAATTCCTGGCATTACCCCAGTTCTCGACCCAACTATAGGCCATCATGGCGGTGAAAGGTGGATTGACATACCTTAACGATAGGATTGGGAGTATGCTTAGGATCAAAAGGACAAGAAGGAATTTCAAACCCCAACGTAAAATTCTCCGGGGCCTTCTTTTTCTCATCTTCCTAGACAAGTGGTCACTGCCCCTCGCGATCTTTGACCATTTCCCAGGTCCTGTCCATCTGATCCAATGAGGCCTCTTCAAGTTGGGTGCCGGCGGTCTTTAATTCTCTTTCCATCTTTCCGAAACGTTCCAGAAATTTCAGGTTGGCCACCCTTAGGAGATGTTCGGCATTAAGTCCCCAATGCCTACAAAGATTTACTATGCTAAAGAGCAGATCTCCCAGCTCTTCGGTAACCTCCTCCCTTTCATCTCGGGCAATGGCCGAACCGAGTTCATCAAATTCCTCCTGAACCTTATCCCAGATACCCACAGCACTTGTCCAATCAAAGCCCACCTTGGAGGCCCTCTCGCTCAATCTATGTGCCCTGAGGAGGGCTGGCAGATCCACCGGGATGCTTTCTAGGAGCGCGGAGGTATCGTCAGGGGAGTTTCTCTCGGCCTTCTTTATCCGGGTCCAATTGAGGGCCACCTCTTCGGCGCTACCCACCCTTTTTTGGCCGAAGACATGGGGGTGCCTCCGGATCATCTTTTCTGTGATCCTCTCTACAACTTCAACAAAATCAAACTGAGTTCTTTCCGCCGCTAGCGGGGCCAAGAAGAGAATCTGGAATAGGAGATCGCCCAATTCTGAGCAGACCTCCTGAGGGGATGATTTCTCAATGGCCGCTAGGACCTCGTATGCCTCTTCAAGCAGGTATATCTTTATGCTGGAATCTGTCTGTTTTTTGTCCCAGGGGCAGCCATTAGGTCTCCGGAGGCACTGGATCAATTCAACGAGGGCCACAATGGCCTTAGATAGCCTATCAGAATCCATATTTTCCTTTGAAGCTTTGGGCCTTTTCTGAGACGGCCTTGTTGATCCCTTACTCATCTTTCAAGGGTTTTTTCTTCCAGCTATGGTGTAATTCGGGGGATATGACACTTACCATAGACTGGTAGGAGGTGATGATCAAAGGGGCCAATCTTGATTTTGTGATGACAGGTGCCTTTGAAGGGACAAAAAAGGTGAACAGGACGATGCCGAAATAGGTGATGATCAAACCCTTCAGGGTAGCAAGTCCAGCACCAAGGATCCTGTCGGCCCAACCCACAAGGGCCTTTCCAAATAGTTTCTTTAGCCCCCGGCCCATGAGATTACACAGGATGAAAACAACCACAAAAATCAGGGCAAAGCCTAACAGTGCAAGGAATTTCCCAGAAGGGAGAAATGGACTCAGGAGCCGCGTGAGTTGGGGTTGAAGGAGGTTGGCAAGGTAGATCCCCAAGATTACTCCCGCAAGTGAACCAATCTCCCTGAAAAATCCCCTGAAGACGCCCAGCACGATCAGAAAGACCATGAGGGCGATAATAATTATGTCCAGCAAGTTCATACGTAGTCCACATTTAGGCCCCTGCATCCTCGTCAGGGCAGAGGAGAGGAATACAGCCGGGCTAACCCATGTCAACTAATGGCCTGACCTCTGTAATCTTGAAACGGATCGCGGCATGGATCATTTGTGCGGTCTCCTTGCCGGCCGCCTTTGCAATATTGTCCTTGATCTGATCGTAGAACCCGCCACCGGTTTCAATATCCAGGGCCTCAAGATATACCCTGGCGCCCTTCCAGTCTGCGAGGGTCTTGCCCGGCTCCATGACAATAAAGACCGCCTTGGGATTTTCTTGGAGGTTCATAAATGTCCTGTTTTTCCCGATCCCCATGACTACAGTGTTTTCGTCAATCATCTGTGGAGAGCCAAAGACCGCAACATTTACCTCTCCCTTCCCGTTGGCAGTGCTAAGGGATCCTATCCTCGGGCGTTTATTAAACAGTGTCGTCAACTCCTGCCGATTCATAACATGCCTCCTTTATAAAGTTGGGTAATCTACGCCGATCGCTGCATTTTGCTCACCGAATCCTATCATGTCTCACCTCTATTAACAAGGACGGATTAGAGATCCTTTCTGATCAATAATGGACTGAAGCGGGTATCACGGTCATAGACATCAAGACCCTCGCGCCGTTTCAGGAAGTTCACCGAGATGTATGTTAAAGGAGTGGCAGCAGCCTCATAGGCAGATTTGACAATCCACTGGGTAAAGATAGCCAACGCCAATGTCTTCGGTGGAATTGTTCCAATAAAGGCCAAGGTTATAAAGACCAACGAATCCAGACCTTGGCCCACCAGCGTAGAACCGATGGTCCGTGTCCACAGC
>JAUUVE010000350.1 GCA_030589715.1 Desulfobacteraceae bacterium
AGCCCTGGGCCCGCATCATGGTCACCACGATGTTCTTGCCCAGATCGTGGATATCACCCAAGGGAGTGCCAAAGACCACCGACCCTTTGGCGTCTCCGTCCTCATCCCCAGAAATCAGGCCCGGCTCAAGGATCGCACTAACGGCCTTAAAGACCTCGGCCGAATATATGAGTTCACTAAGAAAGAACTCACCGGTCTCGAACCTGCCCCCCACCTCCTCCATGGCGTCCCGACTTGCCCTGAGGAGATCAAAGGGATCAGCCCCGGATTCAAGCCCCTTCTTTACGATATCGATGGCCTCATGCCTCTTCATATCGAGAAATGCCTTTTTCAATCTCTCTTCGATCATACCCAATCCTATCTCCTGACCCGGATAAACCCTGTCAGAGTTGCCTAACAGGGTAAACCGGAATAGTGAGCTAAACTTGGAAGTTTAAAGTGAATTAAAGTTTAGGCGCTTACAAATGAAATTGCGCTTAAAATGGTCACAAATTTCCCGCCATGAGGAGTCCTGTTGGTGAATAGATTTAGCGATTCAATTCCTTAATTCCTCAATTCCTCAATTCGCTATTCTGGGTGCTCTCAGTGCCTCCCCCGATAGCTCTTTGCCACATCAATCATCATTTTTACATTTTCAAATTTTGCATCTATGGGGCACTCACAACCCGTGGTGAGAAAGAACCCGCCTCCCCGGCCCACCTCGTCTATAAGCCTTTGACAGTATTCGCGTACCTGCTCTGCGGTACCCAGGGTCAAGAGGGATGCCGGCACATCACCGCTTATACACATATGCCCATCCAGGATCTCCTTTGCCTTAAAGATATCGGTGGTTCCGTCCAGATCGCATACACATTTGCCTTTAGGGAGCTGTCTCAGATATGGGAGGTTTAGTCCCCAGTCCGTATCAAAGTGGAACCACGGGGTTATACCCTCCGAAAGGAATACATCCACATAGCGCTGAAGATAGGGCCATTCGAACTCTTCAAAGATATCCATACGATAATAGAACCCTGAGCCCCGCTCAAGGACAATAAATACCAGGGGTATCTTGGTCAGTGATATGACATCTAGTGCGTTTTGGATGAGATCGTCACACGTGGCATCCATGGCGGCCTTGACCTTGTCCGGAACCTCATAAAGGTCCATGGTAAACTGGGTCAGGGTCCGGGCCATGGAAAATGCCATTATGGTGGAGTCCACATAGGCCCCGAAGAGGGGGTATATGTCCCGGCTGTGGTAAGCCTCTACCTCCTGGATGTAGTGATCCAGTAACCGGTTCTGAGAAGCGGCAAGTTTTTCAATGGTGCGACCACCGCTTATCACCTGGTATTGTTCGTCCCAGAAGGCGTTCCAGCCCAGGGCGGCAAGCTTGTCATAGTCTTCCCTGTTGAAAAGCTCCCTTTCGTCGATCTGGTTTAAGGCATCCTCAGGAAGCTGTCTTCCGGGGATCAAGACCCTGACCGGTGTTGAGCAAAACCTGCCTCCGATCATTGGCCAGAACAGATTGGGTTTGTAAAGCTTATCGAATCCGCCCAGGTCATTAAAGGTATCCAGCATGGCCTCAAAACCCTTGTCCACATCGCGCCATCCCTCCCCCTGGGTCATCCCCTGGGCGCGGACAGCAAAGGCGGTCATCAAGGGCATGACAGGTACCCGGTCCGGTGTCTCTAAGGCCACCACCGCCTCAAACCGTTCTTGTCCGGACATGGTCTCTTGAATCATTCTCAACCCCTAATTTGATCAAACACACCATGGCGGCCCGCACCTTCTGAAAAGCGCGCTGCACCTTCAAGCGTCTCCCCACTCTGGATGGTGGCCAGTCCCAGACGAAACTCATTTCGCATGGCCGCCTGAATGGAGAGTTCCCACTGTTCATATGCAGAACGACGGTCGCTCAACATGCACCTTTGAGGAAACCGTGAGATCTGCTCAGCCAATGCCTCGGCCTCGGCCCGGGATGTACCGGGCTCTACCACACGGTTGGCAAGCCCCATGCGAAGCGCCTCTTCGGCCCCAACAGGTCGTCCGGTGAGAATCATATCCAGGGCATGGGATTGGCCTATCAGCCGGGTCAGGCGGACTGTGCCCCCGTCGATCAACGGCACGCCCCAACGTCTGCAAAAGACCCCGAAGATGGCATCCCGTTCCACCACGCGCATGTCACACCAGAGAGCAATCTCGAGGCCACCTGCCACTGCATAGCCTGTCACTGCCGCTATTACCGGCTTATCCAGCCACATGCGGGTTGGCCCCATTGGGCCATCGCCATCTTCTTCCAAACGGTTGGCACGGCCCTCGGCAAAACCCTTAAGATCCGCACCCGCACAAAAACAACCTTCTGCCCCGGTAAGCACGGCCACCCGGGCCTCTTCGTCTGCCTCAAACTTGCGCAATGCCTCGGCCAACTCCTCTGCCGTTGGTCGATCAACCGCGTTTCGTACCTCAGGGCGATTTATGGTAATGATAGTAACCGGCCCTTTTTTCTCCGTTAGAACGGGCATCCTACTCTCCTCTCATTCTTGATCTAAGCCCTCCGCTGTTGCCCTATCCTTTTGGAGACCTCAGTTCAAGGATTGGCAGACCACTACATGATCTCCTCAAGCTCATCCTTTGAAACCTGATACGTCTTATCAAATTCTTCCCAGAACTTCTTATCCTTGTTTTTCCATCCGTGATCGAATCTTTCATCAAAGAAGGAACTCAAACGGGCAAACCAGCTCCCCGACTTCTCTATACCCCTCTCTCTGGCCAGGAATATCTCTTTGAGATAGACGTCTATCTCGCTAATCTTGTCTTTGGGAATATAGGATTTGGCCCCCAGCTTGATTGAACCCACCAGGTTATCGGCGTTTAACCCGTGGGCTGTTAGCATCAGGGCAGGAATCTTTCTCCTTACTGCAATATCCAAAAGATCAAATCCCCTGACCCCCATAATATCCAATATGACCGCATCATAGATATTTCTCTCCAGGAGCTCCCTGGCCGACTCAAAGTTTGAAGAGGTCTCAACAACATCACATTGATGGAGGATCTCTTCAAGGGTCTCCAGGATGTCACGTTCGTCATCTACCGCGAGTATCTTTTTTCCTTTCAAAATATCATCGCTGGCCATGATTACCACTCCTCCCTGTCATTGGTATTCTCGTATAAAGATCCGGGCCCAGAGGACCCGGCTTTGGTTATCCCCGGAGGGGATTTAGTCTACTGCAATTTGAATGGCTCAAGGAGTGATGGAGTACTGGAGTGATGGAGTGTTGAAAGAGCTACCTGATCA
>JAUUVE010000209.1 GCA_030589715.1 Desulfobacteraceae bacterium
CCCGTTGTGTCATAGGCCACATGACACATTGCATCCAGGGGATTGCTCACAATGATGAGGATGGAATCGGGCGCCACGGCCGCGATTTCCTTGCACACCGATTCCATTATCCCCATATTGGTGGAGAGAAGATCATCGCGGCTCATTCCAGGCTTCCTGGGGATGCCTGCGGTGATGATAACGATGTCTGAGTCTTTCGCTGCAGTATAGTCACCTGTAGATCCAATAATCTTTGAATCGTGCTTTTCAACGGGCGCCGCCTCGCAAAGATCAAGGGCCTTGCCGGCAGGCACGCCTTCCAGGACATCAACCAGGACCACATCGGCCAGCTCTTTCTCGGCAATGCGCATGGCAGTCGTGGCTCCCACATGGCCGGCTCCTACAACGGTTACTTTTTTTCTCATGATTATACTCCTTGTCTTAAAATACTTATATTTATAATAAGTAGTCCATTACTGCGGGCCGCAGATACCTAAAAAGATAGTTTTTATGGTTAAACCCTGCTAACGGCAAACCGAAGCCAGGGTCGATCCAATTTCGGCCGGACTCTTTGCGACGGCAACTCCGGCAGCCTCAAGGGCCTCGACCTTCTCCTCTGCCGTACCTTTACCACCGCTGATGATAGCACCTGCATGTCCCATACGTTTCCCTTTTGGGGCCGTCATGCCGCAGATAAATGCAGCCACGGGCTTGTTGAACTCCTTCTTGATATACTCAGCAGCTTCCTCTTCAGCGCTTCCGCCGATCTCTCCAATCATTACCACGGCCCCCGTCTTTGAGTCTTCATTGAAAAGTTCAAGGGCGTCAACAAAAGAAGTGCCATTAACGGGATCACCGCCCAGGCCGATACATGTAGATTGTCCAATATCCAGTTCCGTAAGCTGTTTGACCGCTTCATATGTCAGCGTTCCTGATCTTGAAATGACCCCAACAGAACCCGGTTTGTGGATATCTCCCGGCATGATTCCGATCTTGCACTCACCGGGCGTGATAATCCCAGGGCAGTTGGGACCAATGAGGCGGCATTCCCGGCCGTTAAGATAGCGTTTGACCTTGATCATATCAAGAACAGGTATGCCTTCTGTAATGGTTACTATGATCTTGATGCCCGCTGCTGCGGCTTCAATAATTGCATCGGCTGCAAAGGGTGGCGGCACGAAGATCATACTCGCCTCTGCCTGGGTTTTCCTGACCGCTTCCTCAACTGTATCAAAAACGGGCAGGTCCAAATGGAGAGTCCCGCCCTTGCCCGGCGTGACGCCACCCAGCATCCTGGTGCCATATTCAATGCATCTCTTGGAGTGAAAGGTCCCGGAATCACCTGTGAAACCCTGGCAAATCACTCTTGTATTTGCATCAACAAGAATACTCACTTTGAAGCCTCCTTTACCACCTTGCTGGCGGCATCTTCCATGCCGGATGCAGGAATAATATTCAGGCCGGAGCTGTTCAGGATATCTTTTCCCATTTCAGCGTTGGTCCCTTCGAGGCGCACAATCAAGGGGACTTTTGGCTGCACTTCCTGTGTCGCCTCCACAATCCCCTTGGCAACCACATCGCATCTCATGATGCCGCCGAAGATATTGACAAGTATGGCTTGTACGTTTTCATCGGAAACAAGGATTCGGAAGGCGGCCTTAACCTGCTCGACCGAGGCGCCGCCCCCCACATCGAGAAAATTCGCCGGCTCCGCTCCATGGAGTTTTATGATATCCATGGTCGCCATGGCCAATCCGGCGCCGTTTACCATACAGGCGATATTGCCGTCCAGTTTGATGTAACTCAGATCATACCGCGCAGCCTGCACCTCTTTCGGGTCTACCTCATCAAAGTCACGCAGTTCATCAATCTCTTTGTGGCGAAAAATACTGTTATCATCGAAATTGAGTTTTGCGTCGAGGGCAATTATTTCATCGCTCTTTGTGACAACCAGTGGATTGATTTCAGCCAAAGAGCAGTCCTTTTCGACAAAAACCCTATAAAGTCCTGACATAAAGATCGAGGCCTCCCGGAGCTGCTTTTTGTTCAGCCCCAGCTTGAATCCCAAATTTCTTGCCTGAAAGGGAAGAAACCCGATAGTGGGATCAATAAATTCCTTGTGGATGGCTTCAGGTTTTTCAGCAGCCACCTTTTCGATTTCCACGCCGCCCTCAGGGCTTGCCATCATGACAATCAGGGAGCTCTGACGGTCAATGGTCATGCCGAGATAGAGCTCCCGGGCGATGTCGATGCCCTCTTCGACGAATATCTTCTTGACCTCTTTGCCCTCCGGGCCGGTTTGGTGAGTGACGAGCTGCATGCCGAGAATACTGCGGGCATGTTGTCTCACTTCGTCGATAGAATTGGCAACTTTGACGCCGCCACCCTTTCCTCTGCCTCCGGCGTGGATCTGGGCCTTCACGATCCAGGGCGGGCCGCCCAGGTCGTCTGCCACCCAGACGGCCTTTTCCACACTATAGGCCTCTTTCCCGCGTGGGACTTTTACGTTGAATTGCCGAAGAATCGCTTTGGCCTGGTATTCATGAATATTCATTTTCGCTCCTCATGCATGTAGCGGCTTTGCCTCAAATTGTCGGCGACTATCGTATTGCACTCTCCACTCTCTGAATGCGTCCCCGGTTTGGAGTATTGGAGTCCTGGAGTAATGGGTCTATTCGGCATTGCTCACGCGGTCTTGCACACCTGTTCGATGGCTGCGGCCATGGCCTCATCCTCTTTCCGGATGTCTTCCAGGGTCTTGGGTTGAACCGCGGGCGGCTTTTCCTCCAGTCCGTACTTCCACTTGAGGAACTGCTCTCCCGTGGTAGGATAGAGGGCATAGATGAGGAGATCAAAGTCGTCCTTAGCCAGGTCTCCTACCTTTTTTCTGGCCTCTTCAAGCTCAGGTTCAAGAAAATCGGCCGCACGACCGGTAACAGGTGTCTCACCACGTTTGTAGCCTTTCAGAATCTTCTTCTGATCCTCTGGGTCCACCGGTGTAGGCGTCTTCCCATAAAGGCCGTAGACGAGGTCCTTCACCTCGTTGGTTACCATTTTATATCTCCCGAACAGTACGTTAAGTACAGCCTGCACCCCCACAATCTGACTGGTGGGTGTCACCAGGGGAGGTGTTCCCAGTTCGTTCCGTGTCACGGCAACCTCTTTGTATACCTCTGGTAACCGATCTAATGCCTTGGCCTCCTTGAGCTGATTCACCAGATTGGAGAGCATGCCGCCTGGCACCTGATGGGCCAGCACACCCGTGTCAATAACGGCCATCTTGTGCTTGGCTAAATAATCCCGATACTTGGGCGCAATGGTCTCCATATAATCACCTAACTCCAACAGAAGATTCAGATCAAATCCCGTATCCCTGGTCGTCCCGTAAAGGGTAACTACAATTGGCTCTATTGCAGGTTGGGAAGTCCTTAATGCAAAGGGGGCCAGACAGGTATCCACAATGTCTACGCCCGCCTTGATGGCCTCTAAATAGATCATTGAGGCCATGCCGCTGGTATAGTGGGTGTGTAAATGAATAGGCATGCTGACCTCTTTCTTGAGTTCCGTAACGATCTTGGCAATATCAAATGGGGCCATGATGCCGGCCATATCCTTGAGGCAGAGCGTGTCTGCCCCCATGTCCTGAAGCTCTTTACCCTTGTTAAGGTAGTATTCCAGGTTGAACACTTCCCCGCCCATACGCCGCTCGGTCAGAGAATAGCATATGGTGCCTTGAAAGTGCTTGCCGTTTGCCTTGATCCGCTCCACCACGGTCTGAAAATTACGGAAATCATTCAAAGCATCAAACACGCGAAAGACGTCCATACCCGCTTCACATGCCTTATCCACAAATAATTTTGCAACGTCATCCGCATAATTTCTGTAACCCACCAGATTCTGACCTCTCAGGAGCATAGAAAAAGGGGTCTTTTTGATATACTTCTTTAAGGTCCTTATTCGCTCAAAAGGATCTTCCCCTAAAAAACGGTGCATGGTATCAAACGTAGCACCACCCCATACCTCCATGGCCCAGAATCCCACGCTGTCCATCTTCTCGGCAATTGGGAGCATATCCTCGGTCCTCATTCTCGTGGCCAATAATGATTGATGACCATCACGAAAGGTATTGTCCTGAATCTTAATGGGATTTTTGGGTCCCTCTTCTAAAAAATTGTTCATGTCATACCTCCTTTGTAACTTAAGAAACGTTTAACTTGAAAAAGTCCAGCTATAGTATTTAAGAAAAAGATTTTGGGGTTATCACTTCTATTATTCGTTCTACGTTATTGGGTTGGGCTGCTCGCCCTGTTAAATACCCCATAGGGGGGTCCCGCTCTTGTGAGCGGGAATTTAACAGGGCTCGTTTCGTTTATCGGCATTCAGACCGCCCTGGGGCTATGCGGCTGATTAGCTATTTACAACGGTATATTTCCATGTCTCCTCTCGGGGATAGAGGCCTTTTTGTTTTGAAGCATCATCAGGGCCTTGATTAATCTGGGCCTGGTGTCCTCAGGGAAAATGATATGATCGATATACCCTACCTCGGCCGCCTTGAAGGGACTGGCGAAATTATCCCTGTACTCCTCAACCAGGTGCTCTCTTGTCGCACCGGGATCTTCGGCGTCGGCAATCTCTTTTCGGAAGATTATGTTGGCCGCACCGTCAGGTCCCATTACGGCTATTTCAGCTGTCGGGTAGGCGTAGTTGATATCAGAGGCGAGATGCTTTCCAGACATGGCGATATAGGCCCCGCCGTAAGCCTTTCGGGTCACCACGGCAATCTTGGGGACCGTGGCCTCGGAATAGGCAAAAATGATCTTGGCCCCGTTCTTGATGATCCCGCCATATTCCTGATCCACTCCTGGCAGATATCCCGGAACATCCACAAAGGTAACGGTTGGGACATTAAAGGCGTCGCATGTTCGGATAAAGCGCGCACATTTCATGGAGGCAGTGTTGTCCAGGCAACCGGC
>JAUUVE010000227.1 GCA_030589715.1 Desulfobacteraceae bacterium
ATATGCCTATATCGACCCTCGCATTCGATATCGGTAAGAGCTGGCGACTGAACGCTTATTATGTTTTTGAGAAAAGACAAGATTTCATCGGAGAAGAAGCTGAGAGTCAGGATCCCTTATATGGGTCTGAGCTGCCTTGGCCTTTTCTTTTTCTGTGTAATCCTTGCCAATGTGATCTCTCCCCATGACCCTTATGAAGGGGATCTCGCCGATGCCACCCTTCCGCCCGCCTGGGAGGAGGGCGGTACCACCAGGTTTTTATTGGGTACGGATATGCTGGGACGCGATGTCCTGAGCCGGTTGATCCATGGTTCGCGGATCTCACTTCTTATCAGCGTGGGGTGTATTGCTTTTTATGGCACCCTTGGTGTCATCTTGGGGCTGATTTCAGGTTTCTCCGGCGGCAGGACTGATATGACCATCATGCGCCTTGCCGACTTCTGGTCGTCGCTGCCGGCGATCATTCTTCTGTTTATGCTTGCCGCTGTGTATGGGCCGAGCGCAAAAACGATTATCATTACCTTCGGAATCATGGGTTGGCCCTACTATGCACGGATCGTACGCGGAGAGAGTCTGAGTTTGAAGGAGCGGGATTTTGTCCGTCTGGCCAGGGTGGCCGGGTGTAGCAATCTGCGCATCATGGTTTCCCATATTTTTCCCAATATCGTCAATACGATCATTATTCTGGCGACCATCGATATTGGCGGCATCATTGTGTTGATCGCCACATTGAGTTTTCTTGGCCTGGGGACCCAACCGCCATCCTGTGATTGGGGACTGATGCTTGCCGAGGGAAGACAGTATATTACCTATGCGTGGTGGCTGGTAACCTTTCCGGGGATCGCCATCGTGGTGGCGGTGCTGGGTTTCAACCTGACTGGGGACTGGCTGAGAGAATTGCTTGATCCAAAACAAAAATTACGGTGATGGAAGACAAGCGGCTGGATACTGAAAACGAAAAACTTCTCGTTCTAAAAGACGTAAAGACCTCCTTTTTTACCAAGAAAGGCGTGGTCAGGGCCGTTGATGGCGTCAGTTTCTCCATTTCGAAAGGTGAAGTCGTTGGGCTGGGGGGTGAGTCAGGGTGCGGCAAGAGCATTACCTCACTCTCCATCATGCGGCTTGTGCCCCAACCCGCGGGAAAAATTGTCTCGGGCGAAATCCTCTTTAAGAATGAAGACCTGCTGAAAAAGAGCGAAGACGAAATGCGACGCATTCGGGGAGATCGGATTTCCATGATTCTGCAGGACCCCATGGTCTCAATGAACCAAGTCCTCAGGGTGGGGTATCAGCTCGGTGAGACCTATCGATATCATCATAAGATCTCGGGGTCCCTCAGAGATATGTGCATTGGACTTCTCAAAAAGGTCAAGGTCCCCGCGCCCGAAAGCAGAGTAAATGATTATCCGTTTCAATTCAGCGGAGGGATGTGTCAACGGGCGCTCATAGCCATGGGGATTGCCAATGGGCCCGATCTCCTGATCGCCGATGAACCGACCACTGCCCTGGACGTGACCATCCAGGCCCAGATCCTGAAACTCATGAAGGATATACAACGGGAATCAAAATCATCCATTATCCTGATCACCCACGATCTTGCCACTGTTGCCCAAATCTGTTCAAGACTTCTGGTGATGTATGGGGGGAGGATCATTGAAAAGGCGCCCGTCAAGACATTTTACAAAAAACCAGCCCATCCCTATTCAGTGGGCCTGATCAAATCAGTTCCTGTGCTGGGACGTCCTACCGGACGTCTTTATTCCATCGACGGGCAGCCCCCGAGTCTGATAAATCCGCCTTCGGGATGTCGATTCGCACCCCGGTGTACCCAGGCCAAAAAACCCTGTTTTGAGATCTATCCTCCGGAGACCACCCTTGAGGAAGGTCACAAGATCTCATGCTGGCTCTATTCAAGGGATTAAGCAATGAAGAATGATGCCATCATCTCTGTTCATGAACTCAAAAAGTACTACCCTGTCACAAAGGGCACCTTTTTTTCCAGGACCGTAGGTTACGTGAAGGCCGTAGACTCGATTAGTTTTGGGATCAAGTCCGGGGAAACACTTGGCCTTGTGGGCGAATCGGGGTGTGGCAAGTCAACCACGGCAAATGTGATGCTGGGTCTTGAATCTCCTACATCGGGTCAGATTATGTTTGACGGACGGGACATTACCCGGTTCAGCAGACAGGAGCTCTTTGACTTTCGGGGAAACATCCAGGCGGTTTTTCAGGATCCCTTTCGTTCATTGAATCCCAGAAAAAAGGTTAAACATATCATTTCCGAACCTCTTTTTATTCACAAGGTGTGTTCCAGGAAGGAAATCGCCTTCAGGATCATCCAGCTACTGGATTTGGTTGGTTTTGATCCCTTTCAGGCCGGTCTTTATCCCCACGAATTCAGTGGCGGACAGCGTCAGCGGATCGCTATCGCACGGGCCCTCGCCTTGAACCCCAGGGTCATCATCCTGGATGAACCGGTTTCAGCCCTGGATGTTTCGATCCAGGCCCAGATATTGAACCTCCTCATCGATTTGCAAAAAAGACTTCATCTGACATACCTTATCATTTCCCATGATCTTGCCGTTGTGGAGTATGTGAGTACCCACATCGGTGTGATGTATCTCGGTCACCTTGTGGAAATGGCCCCAAGTGAGGCGCTCTATAATAACCCCATCCATCCTTACACGCGTGCACTTTTGGATTCCGTTCCAGTGGCCGACCCGGAAGATATAAAGGAGGTAACTTTGGAGGGAGAAGTGCCCAGCCCGCTGAACCCGCCCGAGGGATGTGCTTTTCACCCGCGGTGCCCGGTGTGCGAACCCCGGTGCAGCAAGGAGGGGCCTTTCATGCGAGAGGTCGCGCCTGAGCACGCTGCAGCGTGTCACGTGTGTGGTTAGTCACGGGTGACCAAAGTTTACCCTGTTACACATTCTTGCGAAAGGAGGTGAAATAAGCTAAGAAGATTTTGGGAACTTTGTTTTTCGGCTTTCGCCGCTGTTACCACTGCTAAAGGAGGGTATGCAATGAAGAAATTATCACGAAGATTATGGGTTGCGCTGGTCCTGATGTCAGGACTTGCCTTGCTGTCATTCTGTTCGACGCTTCCGAAACCAAAACCAGGCCTTTATGTAAACAAGGATCTTTCCTTTTCTGTTGGTTATCCGGAAAAATGGCAACATCAAAAATTTCTGGGATCGGCAGAGATTTTGCGTGTGGCAAACCCTAATCAGTGGAAACTCCCCGTACTGGTCGTTACCATTGTGGATAAACCAAAAGGGGCTCAGCTGAAAGATGCGGCAAAGGCATGGATTGACGCGGCAAAGAAGGCCTTTCCCGGGTCAAAGCGTTTCAAGGTATTATCACAAAAAATGATAAAGCTTGCAGATGGGACACCAGCCGCGGCCTTTACCCTTAAGTGGACTTGGACCGATGGGGTGACCAAACTGCAGAGCGCCTCAGTCATCGCCTATGTGAAAGATAAGTCGGTCTCAGCTTCGGCCACTACCGTACTTGGAGGTGACACGACACCAGATAAACTCCTTGCAATGTGCCGCACCCTGAGGTTCTATCAATAGACAGGCACAGGCTTGCGCCGGGGGTCGTCTGCCCATTCTTGATAGACTCGCGGACAAAAATCCGCTTTCATTACTGCGATTTGGCTCTTTTTCGTGTAAGTTCTCAATAACCTCGGGCACCGTGGGGTTTGGCCATTTCTTTCCACCGCTCTCTAAACCTGTAGTAGAATCGTGGCCGATATTTGGGGTTTTGACAAAAGCATGGAGAAACTAATAGGGGGCAACAGGAGAAAACCCCAAATATCAGCCACTGCCAAAATGAGGCGTAAATCCCATTTAAGAGAACGGTTTTAAGAAACAGCCAAACCCCACTCTATATATAATGACAGGTTAGATCTCCCAGACTTATTGAGAGGTTACTTCTTCGTACAGTGAAAACAGGCCATGTCAATCCTCAGAGGCCCCTTCCCTGACGCAGATCTCTCTGAATAGGGGAGGAGAGGGAGTGAGGGAGTATGCCCAACGATCATCCAGAAAAGACTCCGGAAAGAGAAAAGGAGAACTTGATCATGAACAGAAAGATATTTCACCTGGCAGTAATATGTTTCGTGTTGTGTGTTGCCCTCTTTTTGTCAAATCCTGTCCGTGCCGGATCCAAAGATACGGTCAAGGTGGGGTTGCACTGGGACTCTACGACCTTGAACATGCTCGAGCTTAAAACGGGCATTGATCTGCCTCCAGTTCTGCATATGCATCAAGCCCTTCAGGCAACAGATCCCGTTACCGGGGAGCGCACGTTTGAAAACTCGTTGACCGAGTCGGCCGAGGTGATGGAAAACGGCAAAGACATAAAATTCAAGCTCAAAAAAGGGATTTTTTTTCATACAGGGGATCCGCTAACGGCCCATGACGTCAAATTCACCTACGAGCAGTGTGCAAACCCAAACAACGCCAATCTTATGGCGGGACCTCTGGATGAAATCGAGGAAATCGAGGTTCTGGACGATCATAACCTCATGTTTCGTTTTTATGAACCCTACGCAGCCTGGAGAGAACTGCTGTGGATTGGCATTTGTTCAAAAAAATACTTTGAAAAAGTGGGGATGGAAGGATTTCGCAAACACCCGGTTGG
>JAUUVE010000173.1 GCA_030589715.1 Desulfobacteraceae bacterium
GGATCCGGTGGAGCGCGCGGATTCCGCCTTGGACTATCTGCTTCCCGATAATCCCAATCAGACCTATGATATGATAGTCCTTATCAGCAGCATTTTAGACGGGGAGGAATTCCTTGAGATTCAGCGTTATTTTGCCAGGAATATCATTGTGGGTTTCGGCCGGTTGGGGGGACAGACCATCGGGCTCATCGCCAACCAGCCGGCGGTCTTGGCCGGAGCCCTGGACATTCATGCCTCCACCAAGGCGGCCCGGGTTGTCCGTTTCTGTGATGCCTTCAACATTCCCCTGATCTGTCTGGTGGATGTGCCGGGTTTCATGCCCGGACCGGAACAGGAGCACGGGGGAATCATCCGTCACGGGGCCAAACTCCTTTACGCCTTTGTTGAAGCCACGGTGCCGCGTATTACGGTCATTCTCAGGAAGGCCTATGGCGGGGCCTATGTGGTCATGAATTCAAAGCACATTCGCTGTGATATCAATTTTGCGTGGCCCACGGCAGAGATCGCCGTTTTAGGGCCAAAGGGCGCGGCCGAAGTCATCTACCGCAAAGAGATCAAGGCATCTTCTGATCCGGCTGCCACCTTGGCCGCAAAGACGGATGAGTATCGCAAGACCTTTGCCAACCCCTTTATTGCGGCAAAGAGGGGCTATATCGATGACGTGATCTCCCCCCGTGATACCAGGCACCGGCTCATCCGGAGCCTCCAGTTCTTGGAAGGGAAAGAGATGATAAAGCCTGTTCGGAAACACGGAAATATTCCTTTGTGAGGGGGTAGTCATGTTTGAAAAGGTTCTCATTGCCAATCGCGGTGAAATCGCAGTCCGGGTCATCCGGACATGCAAAAGGTTGGGAATCCGGACCGTGGCCGTGTTTTCAGAGATCGATTCCCGATCCCTGCATGTGAGGGAGGCGGATGAGGCTGTCTTCTTAGGGGATTCCAGATCGGAAGAGTCCTACCTCAACAAGCAGAAGATTATTGATGCGGCCCTGAGCCACCAGTGTGAGGGCATTCATCCGGGTTACGGATTTCTGTCTGAAAATTCCGAGTTTGCCGAGATGGTCTCCCGGTCCGGATTGATCTTCATCGGTCCCCCCGCCACGGTCATTGCCACTTTGGGGGATAAGATCGCAGCGAAAAATTTAGCCGAAAAAGCCGGGCTGCCTTTTGTCCCCGGGCATGCCCGGCCGCTCACCGATCTGGATGAGGCCATGGTCATAGCCGAGGATTTGGGATACCCCGTGCTCCTGAAGCCGGCAGCCGGCGGGGGCGGCAAGGGCATGCGCACTGTTTTTTCAAGGGATGAGCTTGCACCGGCCCTGAAGGCGAGCCAGGAAGAGACCCGGAAGGCCTTCGGGGATGACAAGATCTTCATAGAGCGTTTTATGACCAATCCGCGGCATATCGAGATTCAGATTATGGCCGATCAGTTTGGAAATGTCATCCATCTGGGAGAGAGGGAGTGTTCCATCCAGCGCCGGTACCAGAAGATCATCGAGGAGTCCCCTTCCCCTGCGGTGGATGATACGCTGCGTGGTGAGATGGGTGATCTGGCCTGCGCCTTAAGCCGGGAGGCCGGGTACACTAATGCCGGCACCGTGGAGTTCATCCTGGATCATGAAGGGAATTTCTATTTTTTAGAGATGAACACCCGGCTCCAGGTGGAACACCCCGTAACCGAGATGGTGACTTCCCTTGACCTGGTGGAACTCCAGCTCTCAGTGGCCGCCGGTGAGCGGCTTCCCTTCGATCAGGATGGGGTCCGTTTCAAAGGATGGGCCCTTGAGGCCAGGATCTGCGCAGAGGACCCGGCACTCGGTTTCATGCCTTCCACCGGGATGATAACACGGTATGCAGCCCCTAAGGGCAGGCACATCCGGTTGGACAGTGGCATTGAGGCCGGAAGCCTTGTAAGCGTCTACTATGATTCCATGTTAGCCAAGATGGTAGCCTGGGGTGAGACCCGGGAAGAGGCCAGGAACAGTCTGATCCACGCCCTGAACAGATACCATCTGGAAGGTGTGATCAGCAATACGAATTTAGCCAATGCCATTCTGAATCATCCAGCCTTTATCAAGGGGGAGATGTCCACCGGGTTCATTGAAGAGTACTTTGATGGGGGAAAAATGAAGGCAGCGCCTTCCTTGGAGAGCCTTTATTTTATGGTCATGGCTGCGACCCTTGTCTACCATAACCGCAAGAACCTGGTCAGAGATTCCCTCCAGCCCATGGTGGCCAGGGTGGGTCAGGCCCATGAGCAGAAGGCCTGGCACCATTACATGGTCAAAGATGAGGACAATACTTTCAACATTCAGCTTTTGGAAGGTCCATCTTCCAAGAATAGCTGGACCATAAGAGTCAACGACGGGCAATATGAGGTGATAACCCCTGACTTCGAGTTTTACAGACGCCGACTTAAACTGATGATCAATGGAGAGCGACACTATTTTTATCTCCAGTACAGGGAGAACTTCATCTGGGTTGCCTTCTGCGGCATCACCCGGACCTTTGAGATCTACAGTCCCAGGGAATGGGAGCTTGCTAAATATATGCCCAAGGTCAAAAGGGAGGCACCTGAAGATGTCCTGTTCTCTCCCATGCCGGGTCTGGTAGTGGAGATAGAGGTAGAAGAGGGAGAACGGGTGTATCGAGGTCAGGATCTTGTCATCATTGAGTCCATGAAGATGGAGAGTGGTGTCTCCTCACCCTGTGACGGGGAGGTGGAGGAGATCAGGGTCCAGTCGGGGCAGGCGGTGGAGACAGGGGATGTGCTGATAACTTTCAATATATGAAATAAAAGACTTAAGCCTAACCCGGATAGACCCGCCTGCAGGACGGCGGGCAGGCTTGAAAAGAGATCCCCACGCTAGGCCTTTGGTATCCAAATAAACGCAACAATATCTTAACCGGACACTACTCGGATGGACTAAGCTAATCGCTGGATCAACAAGAAAGGGGGTAACCATGAAGAAGAATAAGATCTCCACGGCCGATGAGGCCATCAGTGTTATTCACGACGGAGATGTCATGGCCGCTGCCGGCTTTGTGGGGAACGGGACCCCTGAAGAGCTTCTCATTGCCTTAGAGAAGCGTTACAGGGAGACCGGCAGCCCTAAAAATATCACCCTGCTCTTCTCCTCTGGATTGGGTGACGGTAAGAGAGGGGACTCAACCGGTTGGCCCACAGGGGTCTTTTCAAACGGGTTATTGCCGGACACTACGGGCTTATGCCGAAGATCGGCAAGCTGGCCATGGAAAATGAGTTCGAGGCCTACAACCTGCCCCAGGGGATGCTCACAAATCTTTATCGCGCCGTTGCAGGAAAAAAGCCCGGGGTCTTTTCCAGGGTGGACCTGGGAACCTTTGTGGATCCGCGGATTGAGGGTGGAAAGGTCAATGAAAAGGCCACGGAAGAGGTGGCTCCCGGCATGGAGATTGAGAGGGACATCCTGCCTAACATGGAGTTTGAACCTGTCATCAATGAGGTGGCCCGGATGGATCCCAGGATCTTCCAGACGCGTCCCATGGGCATCCGGCCTGAGCTGCTCCGTCGGGATATCGAAGAGAGAATCAGATACAATCCGGAGACAAATACACTGCGCCTCAACTTCAAGGGGCTGGAGATTGAGTTCGGGGATGATATCGAAATCATACGAAAGGTTGCCGAAGAGAAGTGCATTGCAGCGGGCAAAAAGGTGAAGGCCATTGTGGATTATGAATCCTTCAGTATCGGAGAGGACCTTCTGGATGCATATTTGGAGATGGGTAAATCCATCATCGAAACCTATTATAAAGATGTTACGCGGCACACCACCAGCGAAGAGATGCGCTCGAAATTGGGGGATGAATTTGTCAAACGGGGTCTGGCTCCCAGCATCTACGAGACCGAAGAAGAAGCAGAGACAAGGATTTTAATCTAATTCACGAATAACAATATACAAACATTGAATCCCTGGTTCGCTGGATAGGTCAGAAATCATAGGCGTTGCCCTTTGCTTGACAGCTCCTTGGAAGCATGCAAACTCCATTTTCAAAATCAATGAAGGTATCTTATGGAACAGGAAAATGACACTGACCAAAGGATATCACCAGACTGTCTTCTGGCATTAATAGGGCCTTCCCCTGCCGATAATCTGGAGGGCCACGATACAGCCGTTTTATGGAGGAGCGAAATAGCGGCTCAGATGGTTAAAAGTCTTTTTCAATTGAGAAATCTCCTTGAGTCCATGGGCGAAAATCCCTTCTTTTTCGGGCCGATGGCAGTGGTCGCCGATTTGCAGAAATCCATGTTAGAACGCTTCGTAATTGATCCTGCCAAGGTTATGGCGAGAGTCCTGGTAAGCACAGGACATGGACCTGACATATTAATTGAACAAAATGAATGGTTAGCTATTCCCGTCTCCTACCATCTCTTTTATAACTTCTCCTACCGAGGGGACGGCATGGATTAACCCTGCAACCTCTCCCGAAGGTAACCCACCTGCTTCCAGGTCTCCTTCGAGCCAGGACGCCTCAATGGCCTCTCCTGCAAAGGCCCTGTCCGTGGCCTCCTCCCCTTTCAGCATCCTCTCAACCAGAGGGGTCCGCAATGCCCGGATTCTGAATCGGCCCATATCCACAAGTCCTGTGCCAGTCTCCTTTGACTCCATAATGGTGGCTTTGTAATTGGCGTGGGCGACGCACTCCTTGGTTGCGATGAAACGCGTGCCTGCCTGGACCCCTTCCGCGCCCAAGGCAAAGGCGGCCCTGTACCCGCGAGAGTCCCCGATGCCGCCTGCAGCAATCACAGGGAGATTCACCGCATCGACTACTAAAGGCACCAAAACCATTGTGGAGGAGACCTTCAGTCCCTGCACTCCTCCGGATTCGGCCCCTTCGGCCACGATGGCATCGGCCCCTGCGGCCTCGGCGCCCCTGGCAACGTCCACTGTGGGTACGACAACGATGACCTTGATGCCCATATGGTGGAGCATGGGGATCAGCGCCTTGGGAGATCCCCCTGAGACTGTGACACACTTTACCCCTTCCTCTGCCAATACTTGGGCAAATTTTTCAGTCAACGGGTTCATCACAAAGAGGTTTGCGCCAAATGGCCTGTTCGTGAGCGCTTTGGTGCTCTTAACCTGATTCCGCAATATTTCAGGATCAACAGCAAAGGCGGTGGCCAGAAGGCCGAATCCGCCTGCTTCAGACACTGCAGCTACTAACTCCGGATTGCAGATAACGCCCATTGCCCCCTGTATGATCGGGTATTTGGAACCTAACAGCTCAGTTACTCTTGACATGACTCCCCTCCTTTTTGGACTGTTGATGCAGTCTTTTAATAACGATAAAGCTTTGAGCTGGAATCTAAATGAGAAAAGGGATCATTTGAAAAAAACTTTGACCCCTTTAGACTAAATGGTCAGGAGTTTTTCCCCGGTTTTCAGTACTTCTGTCAAGGGTTCTCCCCAGTATTTGACCTCTATACCCACTTCTTCTAAGGCTCCTGTTACGCCCAATTGATCGGCGCAGGCTTTGCAAGCAGACACAGACACTCCCGCAGA
>JAUUVE010000159.1 GCA_030589715.1 Desulfobacteraceae bacterium
AAGCACCTACACCCTTCCGATAATGAGTTACGTTGAAGCGTTTCAACAAATGCAGAGGGGAACCAGTGCCGCCATAGCCTGTGTGTTGTTCGTAACCCTGGTAGGAGTGGCTCTTGTGTATTTCCTGGTGTTTGAGCGACGAGAAGTAGTTGAGTGAAAAATGAGAAACTATAGAATAAGAAAGGGCGTTCGAAAAACTCTCATGTGGACGGGTGTAGCGTTCTTTGTCATTGTGTCCATCTTCCCTCTCGTAGAGGCGCTCCTCTCTTCTCTGAAGCCTCCTTCGCAGCTATTCTCAAGATCCTCCAGTATCTTCCTTCCATCGTCCGTGACCCTTCTTCACTACAGGGAGCTCTTGGGAGGAACACGGTTCTTAACCTATTATTTCAACACCACAGTAGTGACTTTCGTCACGCTTGCACTAGTCATTCCCATCTCAGCTCTGGCAGCCTACAGCTTAACCAGATTTGAGTTTCCTGGGAGAGATCTCTACAGACGTCTGATACTCTTCACCTACATGCTTCCACCCATCCTCCTTTTTCTTCCCCTTCACGCGGTGCTGACCCGGTTGGGACTGGTCAATAGTCGGGCGGGACTGATCTTTGCCTATACTTCCTTCTGTCTCCCATTTGGTATGTGGCTCCTACGGGCCTTCTTTGCAGGGGTTCCCGTGTCACTCGAAGAAGCTGCCATGGTGGACGGTGCCACTAGACTCTCCGCCTTCTTCCGAATCGTCCTACCCCAGGTTGTCTCGGGAGTCGTGGCCGTATCGGTCTTTGTGTGTGTCGTCTGCTGGAATGAGTACCTATATGCACTTGTCTTGACCTCGAGTGCGGAGATGAAAACGCTGCCGGTGGGGCTCGCAACTTTCATTAGAATGTATACCATTGATTGGGGTATGGTAATGGCTTCCGTGGTTCTCACTAGCGCACCTCTGGTGATACTGTATATGTTCGTTCAACGGCACTTGCTGAAAGGATTCGCTGGGGCCGTAAAAGGGTAATCTCCTCTCTGTTTATAACGAGGGGAACTCTCTTCCTTGAGGGCAATGGACAATTCAACCTTTTATCATTTTGCCGTTGGCTACGCCCATGCAGATGGTCTTTCGTCCAGATAAAGGTTAAGGAGTTTTCCCATGATTCCTCTGGAGAGATTTCTTTTGGCTGCCAAAATGGAGAAACCAGATGAGGTACCTGTTTCACTCCTTACCTCGGCCCGTTTCTTCTCGCGTCTCTATGGGGTTAAGGTCTTCAGGTTCTTCCACGATCCCCGGACGATGTTGGATGCAACCCTTCATACCATGAAGCGTTTCCCCGACATTGTGTTCTTTCCTGGATTGTGGGCTGATTACGGTATTGTGGTAGAGCCCTCCGCCTTTGGCTCAAGGATCTACTGGCCGGAAAACTATGTCCCGTACGTAAGGGGACAGTTGCTTAAAGACTCCCGAGACATTATAGGGCTTGAGCCCCCTAACCCAAAGACAGACGGACTTATGCCATTTGTGCTTGAATCCATTCGATATATCCAAAAACATGCACCCAAGAATGCCAAATACCTCTATGCCGTGGCGAGAGGCCCGTTTCAGGTGGCCGCATGCATACGGGGACCCACAGAATTTCTGGTCGACATGAAGTTGACACCGGACATCGCCCAGAAGCTGATTGATGTTTGCACGGAGACAGCCATCCGCTGGCTCAAGGTGCAATTAGAATTGATTGATAATCCTGTTGGAATCTTCGTGCCGGATGATATTGCCTCATTTCTGTCTCCAGGCTTATTTGAAGAATTCGGCCTTCCCGCCTACAAACGGATCTTTTCCGAATTTGATGGCCTTCTCAAGGTTTATCACAATGACGCCGACTCAACTCATATCCTGGACTCACTGGCGCAGTGCGGCTTCCACGTTTTCAACTTCAGCCCAGCCACGGATATCGGAAAGGTAAAACAGGGGATCGGCCAGAAGGTTTGCCTGATGGGTAATGTGGACCCGCTAGACGTGATGCTGCGGGGAAGACCTGACAGGGTGGAAGAAGAGTGTAAGAGATGCATCCGGATTGGAGCCCCTGGAGGAGGATATATCTTATCATTGGGAGGTGGCCCATCCATGGAGACACCTGAAGAAAATATAGAGGCTATGGTAAAGGCGGCAAAAAAGTATGGAAGATATCCCATTTCAGAAGCATGGCAAAACAAGGAGGCAAGAGAATTCCATGGGAAAATCAATCGAGGGAATCATCGCAGCGGTTGTCACACCATATGACAAAAAGGAAAATATAGATGAGGGGGGTTTCAGAAAGATCATCAACTATTTGATTGCTAGTGGTGTTAACGGAATATTTCCGGTGGGAAGCCAGGGAGAATTTTTTGTCCTCACAAAAGAAGAGAAGAAAAAACTGATCGACATCGCCGTGGAGGAGACGGGCGGTCGAGTTTTTGTTATGCCCAATACAGGAGCGATCTCCACCAGAGAATCCATTGAACTCTCACAATGGGCTGAAAGGGCTGGTGCTGACTGTGTCTCCATCATTACCCCATTTTACATAAGCCCGACGCAGGAGGAGCTTCATGAACATTTCGATGCCATTTGCCAGTCGGTGAAGATCCCTGTTTTATGTTACAATAATCCTGGGCGGACAGGGGGAGTGGCTTTAACCACAGCTACACTTGCTCGGCTTGCAAAAGAACTACCAAACTTTGCAGGGGTCAAGGACAGCTCCGGTGATCTCACCCAGGTGGCCGAGATGATCCGACTTTGCCCACCCCATTTTAAGGTGATTATGGGTAGGGATACCTTGATTTATGGTGCTCTCATGTATGGTGCGGCAGGTGCTATCGCCGCAACGGCCAATGTGGCCCCAAAACTGGTTGTGGGAATCTATCAGGCCTTCAAAGAGGGTAATTATGAAAAGGCCAGGGAATATCAGCGGAAATTAGCGCCTCTCAGGATCGCCTTCGGTTTGGGCTCGTTCCCGGTCGTGGTCAAGGAGGCCTTAACGATGATGGGCTTGCCTGCAGGTCGATGCAGGAAACCCATACAACCGTTGAATGAGGAAAAGAGGGCTAGGCTGCGTGACGTCCTCGTGAAAGCCGGGGTTATCCCCAAGTGAACCGAATTTTGTCCTCTCTGCGGCTTCTGGGTGGCTGGAGCTGGAGGAGCGGTCTTATCCGCCGCTGATAAGGGAAGTGATCACTATCTCATCCCCATCTCCAATTGGGCAATCCAGCTTCGAGCACAGCTCTTGGATATTGCCTTTGACATGAATCATTTGGTAGGCAGGATGGGGTTTCCCCTCTGAGTCAAGCAATTTTTCTTTGAGACCGGGAATTTGGGTCTCGAGTTCATCAATGATCTGGTCGAGCCTCTTCCCTTCAACAAGGAACAATTTCTTCGACAACGTCAGATCCTGAAAAGCAGTAAGGAATCTCACTGTGACTGCCATCGGCTTTCAACACTCCTTAAAGATCTCTGTCGCCTCAATCAGAATTTCTTCTCCCTATACGATTCAATGATTCTTCAGGTCGAGCCTGATCAGGGTCTCCTCTTTCGGCACCCCGTCCTTTGTCCATCCCCGATAGTTATAGTATTCATCCAACATTCTCTCCAGATCTTTCCTTGTTATCATTTCACCTGCACTTCCTCCCTCCTGCAGTGCCTCCGAAAATCGGTCTGGGAGCACATCCAGTGTTCGGTCGGCTCCTTCTCGCACATTAAAGAGGCGACCCAGATTGAAGATTCTTTCACCAACCCGCAAAAACTCTTCCAATGAGACATCCCATCCGGTTACCAAACGAAGAGCCGAAACGAGACGTCCCGGCGTCAGGGGCCTTGGTGGGGCCATGGGGAATTTGCAGATAGGTAGCGCATCCGATAGGATTCCCCAGAGTTCTTGTGTCTTTTTGACCAGTAGTGGCTTCCCTTGGTACTCCTTTCGTCCCATAGGCTTCACGTATCCCAGTTCGGGAAGGGCATTTTCCCTTTCGAAAACGTCATCATGCATGGCCGATTCATGATCTGCCCCCTTAAGCGCTGTCGCATAGGCAAGAGCTATTCCCTTCTTTCCTCTGGGATCATGCATTGGTATTTCAAGTCCCTTTACGTGCATGGCCCACTCTTCGGAACCTTTCCCGATCTTCTCAGAAGCTCTTCTCACACCATCAGCCAGCACATCTCCTGCCCCCTCCCTGAAGGCAATCATCCGAATCAGTTGTAAGATATCTTCTGGATCTCCCCATTTCAAATCCATTCCCAGGTCCTTAGGGGTGAGAACCCCTTTTTCCCTGCATTCCATGGCGAAGGCGATGGTGACACCTGTGGAAATCGTGTCCAATCCGTAGAGGTTACACAATTCATTCGCCTTTGCAATGGCGAGAGCATCACCGAGGAGTACGGTAGGGCCCAATGCGGCCACAGATTCATACTGGGGACCACCATATTCAGGTAATACACGATAGGGTTGCTCACCCTTCACAACCCTTCGACACCCTATGGGACACCCGGGACAGGTCCTATCTCCCGCGGATATGCTATTGAGCATTGCCTCACCATCAATCTGATCGATCTTTTCGAAGGTCGTCCTTTGAAAGTTCTTTGTAGGAAGGGTTCCCTTGAGATTGCTGGGGCCAATATTATTCCAGGTTCCATATTTTGAGAGGGTATCGCAGGATCCATCGTGCAGAACCTCATAATGTACTTGCTTTATCAGATCCTTCATTCCTTGAGGATCAGCAATTGGCGTCTCTTTTCCCCCCTTCATCACAATGGCCTTTAAATTCTTGGCCCCCATCACTGCGCCCATCCCCAGCCGTCCTGCAAAAAACCGCACGTCTCCAGAAATGCAGGCATATTTAACCAAGTGTTCTCCTGCGGGTCCGATGGAGAGGATGCTCAAGCCTTTTTCATTCACATGAGAAAGTGTAGATTGAACTTCTGCCGTGGTTTTTCCCCAAAGATCTGCTGCATCTCTAATCTCCACGGCTCCGTCAGTAAGTTCCAGATAAACAGGAGACTTGGCTTTTCCGCTGATGATGAGCACATCATACCCGCATGACTTCAGATTCCGACCAAATGATCCCCTAAGATCAGAATCTCCAATCAACCCGGTCAGGGGGGATTTAGATACAACAGAGATACCCGTACTGCCCATAAAACCTAAAGCGCTCAGGGGACCCGAGGCAAAAACGAGCATATTTTCGGGAGAGAGCGGATCGACGCGAGGAGTCAGGCGATCATAGAGCAAACGGACTCCGAAACCAACCCCTCCTATGTAATTTCTGGCAAACCGCTCATCTAAGTCTTCAGTTAGTACTTTCCCTTCCCCAAGATCAATGACCAGCATTGTTCCTTGGAATCCATACATGTTAGGACCTCCTTCTTGAGATCTGTTTGGTAAAGATTAAGTCTTTCACTTCTCCGCCCTAATCATATCCGTTCAAAATATGATTCACTTAAGGCTAAATCCTCCGTATCTTTGAGTCTCATCCTCTGTAATTTACCATGATTCAAGAACCTTGTCAAATGCTGGGGGGTAAAGAAAAATTTGCCTTTTACAGTGGTTTTGCTAGAATAGGCAAGTTCAGCGTAAAGACTCATAAGAAGGGAAAATAAGGATGGATGTTCTGGAAAAGTATTCTCGACATATAGACAAAGATGAGATTGTGGATCTTGTCTTCAGACTCATTGAGAAAAAAACCATTAATCCTCCAGGCAATGAGTATCTGGCTAAAGATATCATCGTGAACTCTCTTGAAGAGCTGGGGGCCAAGGTGCAAATCCTTGAGAAGGAGAAGGGCCGCCCGAACATTCTGGGT
>JAUUVE010000196.1 GCA_030589715.1 Desulfobacteraceae bacterium
ATATAGCTTCCCAGTTGGGAATATCACCGGTATTCGTTACAGACGGTTAATCATTTCGGTAACCGTTCACGTGTTCAAAGGTTCAAAGGTTCAGGGTTTATCGAAAATATAAACCAAGGCAACCCTGAACGGTTCACCCTGTTAAATAGGGTTCCCTTCGGGAAATTTAACTGGGTGAACTCTGAGCCTGTAAACGCGTACATCACTTCTTAGCTTGGCGTCAGGCGGGACTCGGAAGTGCCAAATACAAGACCGAGCGCAGGCCCACAGTGGGATACGGGGTCTGCGCTCGCTCTGCATTTCCAATGGGTCCATCTCGGCTCAAATAACGGATACCGGAAACCAAAAACTGTCGCAAGGAGAAGATGGTTATGATCACTGCCAGACAAAAACCCTTCCAGGAGATCAGGGGGATGATTGCCCCTTACAAAAAGATCCTTGTACTTGGTTGTGGTTCCTGCGTGGCGGAGTGTGCTGCTGGCGGGGAAAAGGAAACTGCCATGCTTACGTCCGCTCTACGTATGGCAGCAAAGAAGAACAGCGAGAAAGTCCTTGTCCAGGAAAAGACCCTTGATCGTCAATGTGTCAAGGATTTTGTAATTGAGTTGGATGGAATAATCGATCAGTACGATGCCATCCTTTCCCTGGGATGCGGGGCAGGGGTTCAGGCGGTTGCTGACATGTATCAGGAACTGCCGGTGATTCCTGCCCTGAATACCGAATTCCTGGGGGAAACCAAGGATCAGGGATACTGGGTGGAAAACTGCCTCGGGTGTGGCGATTGCATGCTTTACTATTTCGGAGGAATCTGTCCGCTGGCACGCTGTTCCAAACAGATTCTGAACGGACCTTGCGGGGGCTCCAAGGATGGGCGGTGCGAGATCAACCCTGAATTGGATTGCGCGTGGCAGTTGATCATCGACCGTCTGTCGAGATTTCAGGCACTGAACAGGCTTGAGGAAATCTACCCTCCTAAGGATTGGTCAAGGAAACAGGGTGGCGGGCCGAGGAGGATCGTCAGGGAGGATCAGCAAAAGTGAAAAAAGTGAGCCAGTTAAAGAGGGTGCTTGAAGCGGGCGTGTTTGCGGTAACAGCTGAGTGCGGCCCTCCCAAGGGCGCGGACCCGGAGGTCGTGATTGCAAAGGCTGAAATGCTACGCGGCAAGATAGACTCTGTCAACGTGACCGATAATCAAACGGCCATTGTTCGCATGTCCAGCCTTGCCGCCTGCACTCTGATCAAGAAAGTCGGTTTGGACCCGGTCCTTCAGATGGTGGTGCGAGACCGAAATCGGATTGCTATCCAGTCTGACATCCTGGGGGCATCTGCCTTGGGTATCCGCAATATCCTGTGTCTATCAGGGGACCATCAGATTTTCGGAAACCAGCCCCAGGCAGTGGGCGTATTTGATTTGGATTCCATCCAGCTTGTGGAAGTGGTCAAGACCATGCGGGATAAGGGGAAGATTTTAGGTGGGGAGCCCTTAGACTCAGCACCGGATCTGTTTATTGGAGCAGCCGCCAATCCCTTTGCTGATCCTCTAGAGTTTAGAGTGGTCCGTCTAGCCAAGAAGATCCGGGCGGGAGCCGACTTTATTCAGACACAGTGCATCTATAACCTGAAACGGTTTGAGGCCTGGGTCACTATGGCAGAGGACAGGGGCCTGACAGAAAAGGTTTGCATTTTAGGAGGTGTTACACCGCTAAAATCGGCCGGAATGGTACGATATATGAAAAGCAAGGTGGCGGGGATGGACATCCCTGACGAGATCATAAAAAGAATTGAGGGGGTCTCAAAAGGCAAACAGCGAGAGGAAGGTATTCGCATCTGTGTAGAGACCATTTCCCGTTTGAAAGAGATGCCCGGCATAAAGGGAGTACACATCATGGCGATCGAATGGGAAGAGTCGGTGGTGGAAATTGCCCAGCGAGCCGGGCTTTTGCCGAGACCCGACCTATGAGATAGCTAGGGAATTCCAATATGCCATCTAGATATACCATACATACAAAACTCGCGCTTCACCGTTTTGAGCCGATCACAAAATCGGGAATCATCGCGTGGGAGGAGGGATGCCTGAAATGCGCCATATGCGTCAAGAAGAGGTGTGTCTACAACGTTTACGAAAAGCGAGGGCTCGATCCCCGTCAGATGATCGATGCTACTGATAACCAGTGCATGAATTGCTTTAGATGCATACAAGGTTGCCCCAAGGAGTTGATCCATAAATCCATCAACCCCGAATATAAGGCCATTGGTGATTCCCACTGGACTCCGGAGATTATCACCAGCCTCTGGTATCAGGCCGAAACGGGAAAAATTCCTGTTTCGGGGGCCGGGTATCCCGGGCCGTTCAGCGGGAACGGGTTTGATTCGATGTGGACCGACATGTCCGAGATCGTCCGCCCCACCAGGGACGGGATTCATGGCCGCGAGTACATCAGCACAGCCATAGACCTGGGCGGGACGCAAGGCTATTTGACTTTCAATAAGAAAGCCGATCTCATGGTGAACCCGCCCTCTCTCGTAGAAATCCCCCTTCCGGTAATCCTCAAAGTGCCCACCTTGGGTGCAATAGGCAAGGAGACCCTAAAGGGCTGGGCCATGGCCACCAGACGCCTCGGAACTTTGCTGGCGCTTCCGCAGGAAATGATCGAACCCCCGCTGTGGGACTTCGCAGAATGTCTTATCCCCTTGATCACGGTAAGGGGAGATAGAGAAGATGGAATCCCTAAAGAGATTAGAATCACCGAGATCCCCTGGGCAGTAGAGTGGCAGGCAATGGTTAGGGAGCTAAAGACTTCGCATCCCTCTCTATTGATTTCCATTAGGATACCTGCGGCCGAGGGCGTGGAAGACAAGGCCCTTTCACTCGTTGAGGGAGGAGCCTCCATCATCCATCTTGAGACACTCCCTAATGGCCGGTTTTTTGACAATGATGGAATGACCACAAAAGATGGAATCCGATCTGTCCATCTGAAGCTCGTTGACGCAAACTTGCGGGATGGGGTCACACTCCTTGCTAGCGGAGGAATTGCGATGGCCGAACATGTGGCCAAATCTCTAATCTGCGGAGCTGATGCCGTCATTGCCGATCTTCCCATTCTCATTGCCTTGGAGTGTCGCATATGCCGCCGGTGCGATAAGGGAATACCCTGCCCCGTTGAAATCGGTGGGGCCTCCTGCACCTGGGTGGCCGCCCGTGTTGTAAATCTCATGGGTGCCTGGCACAACCAGATCCTGGAAGTGATGGGAGCAATGGGCATCAGGGATGTCCGCCGGCTACGGGGAGAGGTCGGCCGCGCCATGTTTTTTGAAGACCTGGAAAGAAGCACCTTTGGATCCATGGAAGATGTTGGGGAGGGATACGATCTTGAGTAGTTTGGATTCATTTCGGTTTCCAGAGGTCGTTCAAGAGCACTCCCGGTTTAGAAATCCCATTGCCAAATATCGACTGAACCGGAACAACAACTGCATCGCATGCGGAAAATGCGTAGAGATTTGTCCTTACGGTGTCCATATCATGAGAAGGGGGCAGGTGTTTGTCGAGAATCACTACCTCTGCGTAGGCAACGACTGTACCGAACCCTGTGTTGAGGCCTGTCCCGAGCATGCCCTTTCCATGTTGAAGAATCCTGATTTCGACTCCATAGGAGACCTTCGATGGACCCCTGACCTCCTTGCCAGCACCTGGTATATGGCGGAGTTTGCTGTCTCACCTCCGGCCGGGCTTGAATACAAGAGAGGGGCATCTGGAGGCGGATTTGACAAGCTCCGTCTTGTCTTCAAGAGCCCAAAGACCATCCAGAAAGAACTGCAAGATAAGGAAGTTGATGTGAGCGTGGTTCTAAACAGGAGAAATGATAATGCCCACCGTGTCAGGATTCAGGTCCCTTTCTATGGAGGTGGCATGTCCTACGGCTCGGTAAGTATCACCACGATGCTCAGCAGGATAAAGGCGGCTGCTGCCCTGGGGACCTTTTGTTGTACTGGTGAAGGGGGCTATCCCGATGAACTGAAGCCTTACGATGATCATGTGATCACCCAGGTGGCAACAGGGCTTTTTGGGGTCAGGGAGGAAACGATCCAGCGCGTCAAGATTGTTGAATTCAAGTATGCCCAGGGCGCAAAGCCGGGCCTCGGCGGTCATCTTTTGGGGGACAAGGTGACGCCCGGGGTTGCCCGCATGCGAGAAGCGGTTGTGGGGTACCCATTGTTTTCTCCTTTCCCTTTCCACAGCGTCTATTCTGTGGAGGATCACAAAAAGCATGTTGACTGGATAAAGGCCATCAATCCAAAGGCGCTTGTGGCGGTCAAGGTCTCAACTCCCACAGATGTAGACATGGTAGCCGTAGGAAGTTATTACGCTGGTGCTCATATCATCCATCTTGACGGGAGCTATGGTGGCACGGGTGCTGCCCCTGATATTGCCAAGAAGAATATCGCTATGCCGATTGAATATGCCGTGCCAAAGGTTCATCGATTCCTAAAGGAAGAAGGTGTTAGGGGTAGAATAACGGTGATTGCCAGTGGTGGAATAAGAACCCCTCATGATGTGGCAAAGGTTATTGCCTTGGGGGCCGATGCGGTATGCACCGGCACGGCTGACTTGGTGGCATTGGAATGTATCCGTTGTCACAATTGTGAAAGCGGGAGGGGCTGCGCCAGGGGCATTGCCACCACAGATGCAGAGTTGATGGACCTGATCGATCTTGAGTGGGGAGCACAGCGGATCGTCAACATGTTCCTCGCCTGGCGCCGTGAACTGATCCAGATACTAAAAAAGCTGGGAATGAAGAGCTTGCCTGAGCTCGTTGGACGCACCGACTGCCTGGTTCATCTGGACCATATGAAGGAAAGTGTCTAAAGTGACTATAGTGGGGGTGACATTATGGCGAGGGTTGTCAGGTCTCTGTAATGAAGAAAGATATGACAGCAGAGAAAATTATTGAGTCCAGAAGACCTCTGGTCAACGTTTTGCCCCCAAGGCCATATTATAAAACAGAGGCCGAAGGGGGCTGCGGGGTTACCGGTTTTGCATGCAGTATTCCGGTAAGGGGAAAACATATCTTTGGACCCTCCTGGCAAATGCAAAACAGGCGGAAGGGCCGGGGGGGCGGAATCGCGGCCATGGGATTCAATCATAAGATGCTCGGGGTATCAGAGGAGATCCTTGAGGAAGACTATATTCTTCAGA
>JAUUVE010000203.1 GCA_030589715.1 Desulfobacteraceae bacterium
CTCCCTGAAGGCACCTCATGAGTTATATGTTGAGGGTTGGAGACCAGAACCCGAAAAGGATCTCGTCGCTAGCGATCTACTAGAGTTTTCCAAAGATGTAACTGGAGATCAATTGTTCCAGGTCCACCGGCGGCTGGGTGTCGCGAATCCGACCTCCGGGGCCAATGATCTCCTCAGCCCCGCCAGGGGTAATTTCGATATACTTCTCACCTATCAATCCCTTGGTCTTAATGGAAGCGATGGCGTCCTCCTGAATCTTCACATCCACGGGGAGGTTGATAGTCACCCGAGCCTGATAATCATCCAGGACAACCTCTTTGACCCGCCCCACTTTCACCCCTGCTATTTCGACCGACGAACCTGTCTTGAGCCCTCCGCTATTGGAGAAAATCGCCTCAATTTCATAACCTTTTCCACCCAAGACCTCCAACCTTCCAAGTTTGATGGAGAGGTAGCCCAGGCATATAATCCCGGCAATTATGAACAAGCCCACTGTCAGCTCAAGATCAAATCTTTTCATTTCTCCCTCTTGCCCTCCCTTAAAATCCGTGCCCTTTGGTCCATATCTTACTGTCAGGCCCCTAAGGATTAACGTATGAAAGAGCCTTCTGTCCCCTCGCCAACAAACTCCCTCACAACTGAGTCTTTTGACGAAACAAACTCCTGCGGACTCCCCTCAGCCCAGATAATCCCCTTGTGTAACATAGCCACCCTGTCCACAATGGAAAAGACCTTCGGGATCTCATGGGTCACGATGAGACCAGTGAATGATAGCCTTCTGTGGCAGGCATCGATAAGCCTAAGGATGGCAAGCCCAATCACCGGATCCAAACCTGTGGTGGGCTCATCAAAAACCATAATCTCCGGATCCATAACCAAGGCCCTGGCAAGGGCAGCCCGTTTCACCATTCCCCCGCTGATTTGTGACGGGTACTTGTGCTCCGAGCCTGAGAGACCAACCAGTTCCAGCTCCTTGAAGGCCCTTGTTCGTATAAGCTCGTCACTCAATTTGGTCTTTTCCTTCAGAGGAAAGACCACATTCTCGAACACGGTCATAGAATCAAACAGGGCCCCCCCTTGAAAGAGGAAACCCAGCCGAGCCCTCAGCTCCCTCAGACCTCTGCTATTGAGCGTGCTTATCTCCCTTCCATCCACGATAACACGCCCACGGTCCGGCTTCATAAGCCCAACAACATGTTTTACAAGGACACTCTTACCGCAGCCACTCCCACCGATCAGGGCGACAACTTCCCCCTTGTTAATCGCAAGTGAAACCCCACTTAAGACTTCATTTCCATCAAATGACTTATGCAGACCTTCAATCTCAATCATAACCTAATGTCTTAGCTTTCTTCGCCAACAAGCTGAAATAACGATCTATATGCTTTGTGTACCAAGAAGCACCCCTTCAGTGATCCGGTGGATTTACCGTCGATCTCCCTTAAAAGAGTAAAGAGGTCATGAAATAGTCCCACACAAGGATCAATACCGAAGAAAGGACTACCGCCTGGGTCGTGGCGCTGCTCACACCCTCAGCACCAAACCCGGTAAATATTCCGGTATAATATCCCTTGAAACAGGAAACCCATACAATGATGATACCAAAACTGAGAGACTTATAGACACCCTCCATAATATCCCTCATTTCCACATAGTTTGCCATTTCCCCGAAATAGGTCCCGGCCCCCACCCCTAAGAGCTTCCCGCCGATCAGAAACCCACCGAAAATACCCACCACATCAAAAATGGCCGTCAATAGAGGCAGACAAATTATTGCTGCCAAGAAATTGGGTACCACGAGATAACGATATGGGTTGAGCCCCATCAGTTCCAGTGCATCGATCTGTTCACTGATACGCATGATCCCTATTTCCGCGGCAATAGCAGAACCTGCCCTTCCCGTTACCATCAATGCGGTAATGACGGGCCCTAATTCCTTGATCAGGGCAAGCCCCACCATTGGCCCCAGGAAGGCATCGGATCCGAATCGGCTGAGGCTGTAAAACCCCTGAAAGCCCAAGACCATCCCTGAAAAACCCCCGGTAAGAAGTATCACGATTGTGGACTGAAATCCAATAAACCGAATCTGCTTTAAGAAACGGGCAAACTTGAGGGGCGGGATGAAGGTATAGAAGAGGGTCCTGACCAAGAAAAGGCCCATAACCCCCAATCTCCGTACGTGCCTGAGGGTCGAAGCTCCCAATTTTTTGACGATAGTCATGGCCGCCAGTGTTGCAAAACTCGCCCAGGAAGTCAAAAAATTTTATAAGTCAGCAAAATGAAATCCGATTATACACTATGACGTTGAAATTCCCACTCCTTTATAATATGTAAAGAATCCATCGGACCATTGTATTTGCAAAATAGATACCAGATCATGACATGTCAGGAATAGAATATGGAAATCAATCAATTTCCAGAAGATATCAGGCCTTATTTACTCCCTGAACCTCGGGGGCTCATGGTCTACAGATGCCTTGGGTGCGCAAGGGAATTTGATATTACCCGCCTCCTTTATACCTGTGCTGAATGTGGTAGCGTGCTCCTATTGCACGACAAGAACAAACACCTTATCAATGGCGTGGGTGGAAAAAAATGGCGTGAGATATTTGATTACCGGAGGATGTTGAACCACAATGCCTTGAAAGGCGTCTTCCGCTATTATGAATTCATTGCCCCGATCATCCCCCTGGATCGGATTATCTACTTAGGAGAGGGGCACACTCCGCTGGTTGAAGCAAATAATAGGCTAAAGGAGAGGGTTGGTCTTGACTTCTATTTCAAAAATGACGGCCTCAACCCCAGTGCCTCCTTTAAGGACAGGGGCATGGCCTGTGCCCTCAGCTATATCAACTATCTGGCCAAGAATGAGCACATGGGCAAAATACTGGCCATTTGTGCCTCCACCGGCGATACCTCAGCTTCAGCGGCGTTGTATGCATCTTACCTGGAGGATTTTCTGAAATCTGCCGTGCTGTTGCCACAGGGAAAGGTAACCCCGCAACAGCTATCCCAGCCCTTGGGGAGCGGGGCCAGAGTGCTGGAGATGCCGGGGGTTTTTGACGACTGCATGGAGGTAGTTGAATCTCTTGCAGAAAATTATGACGTTGCTCTCCTGAATTCAAAGAATAGCTGGCGTATCCTGGGGCAGGAGTCCTTTTCCTTTGAAATAGCCCAGGACTTTGACTATGAGGTGGGAGACAAGACCGTTGTGGTCCCCATAGGCAATGCCGGAAATATCACCGCGGTTATGAGCGGGTTTCTCAAGTTTTATAAATCAGGTGTGATTGACCGATTACCCAAGATTGTTGGTGTACAATCAGAACATGCCGACCCCGTGTACCGCTATTATCAGGAAAAAGATTCCTTTAGGAGAAATTTTGTGCCTGTCACTGTTAGGCCAAGCGTTGCCCAGGCGGCCATGATAGGCAATCCAGTATCCATGCCCAGGGTTATTGAACTTGCCAAAGAATATGACAAAACAGCCGGGGAGAGGAAGATATTTGTGGTACAGGTAAGCGAGCAGGAGATAATGGACTCTATGGTTGTGGCCAACAGAAATGGCAACATTGCCTGTACCCAAGGCGGAGAGTCATTGGCCGGCCTGCAAAAGGCGGTAGAGGCGGGGTACATTAAATCATCCGAGGTGGGGGTCCTGGACTCAACCGCCCATGTCCTTAAGTTTTCTGTCTTCCAGGATATGTATTTCAACAATACCTTCGGGCCGGAATTCAATGTCATTCCCAAGCCGGAGCTGGCAAATACACCCGTTCAGGTACACCCCAAAGGCCTATCCAGGTATCCTTCAACAGGGCAGCCTCTCTCAGAGGACGAAATGAAAACGTTTATACGTGAAATGACAGCCGAGATTGCAAGGATACTGAATCTCGAGAAAAGATAGATGAACATCCTCTTTGTATGTGACGGAAACGTGAGCCGCAGCTTTCTTGCTCAGATGTTACTCAAAAAGGAGCTGGGACATTCAAACAAGGGCAAGTTCTCCGTCTCATCTGCAGGCGTCTCTGCATTTCCTGGCAGCCCCCCCGACGACCAGATGGTGAGTTACCTGACAAGAATGGGAGTTTCCACAGAGGGACACAGGTCCAGGCAGATTGAAAAGGAGGATGTGGACTGGGCAGACCTCATCATGGTCATGGAAAAACACCATATTACTAAACTCCAGAATCTGTGGCCAGAGGCGAAGGGCAAGGTGAAACTCCTCAGCAAATATATACCAGGTGGTCAGTTCGCAGATGATATCCCTGATCCCTTTGGGAGATCTCCTTATCACTACCGTCTCTCCCAGTCCCAAATCACATTGGCCATAAGATCCCTCGCCAAGAAGCTCATCTCTAACACCCCCGAAGGTTAGGAATGCTCAAGATCAGAGTGATCGTTGTTGACAGAACCCGCTCACCTTTCCTGAAGCAGGGAGAATCCTTCTACCTGGACCGCCTCCGACGATACGCACGCCTCGAGTGGGTGGAGGTAAAACCAGCCAAGATAAGGAAAGGGGGCACAGCCGACAAGGTCCTCGCCCTGGAAGGGACGTCCATATCCAAAAGACTCCTTCCCCGGGACTACATCATTGCCTTGGATAGAGCTGGGAAGAGTTATGATTCAGAGGGATTTGCCGGAAGGATTCAGAAATTGTCCATTACCCAGGGGAGGCTCACCTTTGTTGTCGGCGGACCACTGGGTCTGTCAACAGAATTATTAAACGGGGCCAATGAAATCCTCTCCCTCTCCAGATTCACCCTGACCCACGAAATGAGCCGCCTTTTATTCTTGGAACAGCTCTACCGGGCGTTCACCATCATCAATAATGAAAAGTACCATAAGTGATGCGCCCGTAAAAAGTCCTTTTACGGGCAATTGGGAATTCAGGGATTTAGGTCCCGGTGAAATCGAAAACAAAAAAGGCATTTCACGGGGTAAAAATTAGGGATTGTTTTAGATTGTTATTTAAAGAAGGTTACTCGAGATCCTGAGATTTTCGGCTTTTTACAAGACCGCCATAATTGAACCGGGTCGAGAGTGGCCTAGTGAAGGAATTGGCCTGGTGTCCGAGCAGTTTCCTCGCAGAC
>JAUUVE010000257.1 GCA_030589715.1 Desulfobacteraceae bacterium
CGGCCGTTGAAGTACACTGGACGATCAGGGCTGAATCCTGCCGATTCCAAGGCCGCTGCCGCAGATACGATCTTAAAAAGGCTCGCGGCCGGAAAATCCGCTTTTAGACAAAGGTTTTCACCATCTCCCCCATTGTCATAGTTTGCCATGGCCAGGATTCGGCCGTCCTCAGGCCTTAAGACCACTACGGCGGCCTTTAGGGTCTTTGAGCGGGCAAGGAGGCCGGTAATGTAATCTTGAAGGTCAGGGTCAAGGGAGGATTCCACCCTAAGACGGGTGCCATCCCTACCGACGACAAAATGATACGGTGGTTCTGAAGAATCCAGGTCCAGGTTCTTTAACAAACCTGGCAGGGTCCTCCTGGATATCATCCGAGGAGAGGAGTTGGTCTTTTTGGCTGGTTCAGTAAATCTGTGGCCGGCCTCGCCCAAATACCCTGCGATCCAGGAGCCGGCATAAAAGACAAAGACCATGATTAAAAAGACGGTTCCCCCGAAAAGACCCAATAGCGCTATTCTGCGGAGAAAATATTTCTTCCTCCTTTTACGCTCGAGGCTCCTCTGGTAATCTTTCCAGTTCATAGAATAACGCCCCATAATGCTCATCTTCAACTCAGGTCAATGGAATCGACTTCAGGTATATAGGGTCTCAGTGCCTCTGGGATGGCCACACTCCCATCTGGTTGCAGATAGTTTTCCAGGATAGCTACCAGGGTCCTTCCCACGGCCAGGCCTGAGCCATTCAGGGTGTGCACCAGCTCTGTTCCCTTGCCCCCCTCTCTCTTGAACCGGATTTCGGCGCGTCTGGCCTGGAAATCCCCAAAGTTACTACAAGATGATATCTCCCTGTATAGGTTCTGGCCCGGGAGCCATACCTCCAGGTCATACGTCTTTGCAGCGGAAAACCCGAGGTCTCCCGTGCAAAGTGTGATCACCCGATAGGGTAGTTCCAGACGCCTCAGGATCTCTTCTGCATTCCTCGTCAGACTTTCCAGTTCCTCATAGGAGTCCTCCGGTTTTGCGAACTTTACCATTTCTACCTTGTTGAATTGGTGTTGTCTTATAAGACCACGTGTATCCTTGCCATATGAGCCGGCTTCTGATCGAAAACAGGGTGTATATGCCACATAATATATGGGAAGATCCTTTTCAGCCAAGACCTCCTCTCTGTGAATGTTGGTGACAGGGACCTCTGCAGTGGGCACCAGATAATAGTCCCAGCCCTCGATCTTGAAAAGATCCTCTTTAAATTTGGGCAATTGGCCTGTCCCGGTCATAGCGGCCGAGTTTACCATGAAGGGGGGCAAGACTTCTGTGTATCCGTGCTCCTTTGTATGCACATCGAGCATAAAGGTAATAAGCGCCCTTTCCAGCCTGGCGCCCAAACCGCGGTAGAGGGCGAACCTGGCGCCTGCAATCTTTGCGGCACGGGCAAAGTCCAGGATACCCAGTCTCTCTCCTGTCTCCCAGTGAGGAATGGGTTCGAAATCCCGTTCCGGTATCTCGCCCCAGGTCCTTACCACGGGGTTATCATTTTCATCCTTCCCCACTGGTACAGATTCATGGGGAATGTTAGGCATAACCATTAGCAATTGATCCAGCTCTTCAAGGAACTGTGAAAGCTCCTTTTCCCTTTCTTTGATCTGGGAAGATACCTCCTTCATTTGAGCTATTATCTCTGATGCATCCTCCCCCCTCTTTTTCATGGCCGCTATCTCTTCGCTAACCTGGTTCCGCCTGTGGCGCAATTCCTCGAGGAGCGTTAATCTCTTCCGTCTTTCCTGATCCAAGGCCTCAAGTCGGGAGACATCCAGGTCGTAACCCCGGTCCCTGATCATCTCCCTGATACGATCCAGGTTTGATCTTACAAATTTAAGGTCAAGCATGGGAATCACCTCAACAATTGACCGGGCTTGTAGCCTGATGGGTTATTAGGTCGGAAAGTGCCAAGAAATCCAAACCCGGGATTTTTTTACATGATATGGGAATGCTGGTCAAACCTTATTATGGAAAAATTTACAATTGAGGTTTCTCCCAATCCATGTTATGGAGCTAAACCTTGCGCCAAGCGCAGTTGATTTCTACTAACAGGCCAGCTACAGGATTGAAGATTGAGTATTGAAGATTGTCTATTGAAAAACAGCAGAAAAAAAGAAATACAGAATCAGAGATCAAAAAAATTTTCTCAAAAGCTACATTAAGCGGTTATGGCAAAATCTAGTACAGAAAAAGGCCCAAACCCCATCTGGGGGTTATTCAGTTCGGTCAGGCTGACCATTGTACTCCTCATCATCCTGGCCATTGCCTCCATTTTGGGGACAATTATCCCCCAGCAGCAAGATGCTTTGGGTTTTGCAAAGCAACTTACCCCTGGACTGCTCCGACTTTTCCGATCCCTCGATCTCTTTGACATGTACCATTCCATTTGGTTCAGACTACTCATAGGGTTTCTCGCCCTGAACCTGCTTATCTGCTCTATAGATCGATTCCCGAACACATGGAGGAGATTTAGGGCAGTGCCGAAACCCGACCGGAGCAAACCCTTTGAACGCCTCCCATCAGGACAGACCTTTCTGACAGAAGGAAGCCTGAAAGAGGCCTCGGCCACGGTTGCCCGGTTTCTAAGATCCCGGTACAAGAAAGCAGATAAGAAGGAAGCCCGAGAAATCACCTATTTTTACGGGGAAAGGGGTCGTTTTTCCCATTTCGGTGTCTATTTCGTTCACCTCAGCGTTATCCTTATCTTGATTGGCGCCCTTGTGGGGTCCTTTTTCGGCTTTGAGGCCTATGTCAATATCCTGGAAGGGGAACGTATAGATGCCGTGACCCTGCGGAAGGGGATGGTCCCGCTCAAACTGGGATTTGAGGTAGGGTGCGACAAGTTCACTGTGGATTTCTATGACACTGGCGCCCCCAAGGAGTACCGATCGGACCTCAGGTTCTTTATTGACGGGAAAGAGGCGAAAAAGGCAGCCCTGCTGGTAAATCATCCTACTCAGTTCAGGGGGATCACCTTTTATCAGTCGAGCTATGGGACTGTCCCAGGGAATAAGGTCCGTCTCCGCGTATCAGGCCCCCAGATCGGATCCAAAGACACCGCCATAGAAGTTGAAACGGACAAATTGTATGACTTGCCAGGCGGAGAGGGACAATTTAGCGTCCGAGATATCAGGAGTGACATTATGGGTTTGGGACCAGCCGTGCTGATCTCAGTACAACCCGGAGAGGGAAAGGAGACACATTTCTGGGTATTCCAGGACCAGGAGATGGTCAAGAAAAGGCTGCCCCCACCCATGGCCCAATCTCCCAAGTTTAATCCCTCCGCCTTCAAACCCTACACATTCTTCCTGGATGGACTGAAGACCAAGTATTATACCGGGCTCCAGGTCAACAAAGACCCGGGGGTGCCGATCGTCTGGCTGGCATTTTTTTTAATGGTGCTTGGCTTTTTCATTACCTTTTTCACGTCCCACAGGAAGACCTGGGTCCGAGTATCAAAAGAAGGGGACGGAATCAGAATAAGTGTGGCAGGAACGGCCAACAAGAACCCGGTCGGGCTCAAAAGGCATCTGGAGAGACTAACAAAGGATCTCAGGAATAGATTCGATGAAAGGGAATAATAAAGTATGCTAAGCTCCACCATCCTTGGTTACATAACCTTTGTCTACTTTGCCTCCTTCACACTCTACCTCCTAATGATGGTCATGGGCAGGGACTTCTTGGGCCGACTTGCCACCTACGTTACGCTTGGTGGACTGACCATCCAGACCTTCGCCATTATCCTCAGGTGGGTGGAGTCCTATCGTCTGGGTATCGGACATGCGCCACTTTCAAACCTGTATGAATCCCTCATTTTCTTTGCCTGGACCATTATCCTTCTCTATATGATCATAGAGCTAAGAACAAAGACCAGGACCCTTGGGGCCTTTGTAACGCCCCTGGCGTTCCTTGCCTTGGCTTACGCCTCCTTCTCACCCGATATAGAGAGCCATATCCAGCCATTGATCCCTGCACTCAAAAGCAACTGGCTTATTGCCCATGTGATTACCTGTTTTGTTGGCTACGCTGCCTTTGGTCTATCCCTGGCCCTGAGTATTATGTATCTCATAAAACGGTTGGAGACCCCCCATAGGACAAGCATATTCCTGAAACTCATTCCGCGACCAGATATCCTCGATGAGGTGAACTATCAGATGGTCGTAATAGGCTTTCTTATGTTGACCCTCGGCATTATCACTGGGGCTGTCTGGGCACATTCGGCCTGGGGAAGCTATTGGACCTGGGACCC
>JAUUVE010000396.1 GCA_030589715.1 Desulfobacteraceae bacterium
AACTTTAGTAATATCAGAAAAATTAACCCATAAGGGGTCAGCTCTACTTGGGTTGTCGATCAAATGGGGGGAGGTTTTGTGGATGACTGCGAAAATAGGTTGAAAAAGTGCATATGTTCTGATTAAGTATACCAAGATTGTGGAACTATCTCTTGGTTAGCTTATTTAAGGAGGATGGAAATGAATTACCCAAAGATGTATCGGATCGGCCAGGTTTTTGACGTGCCCAGGGTGGATAATATCGAAGAGACGTTAAGAAAGGAGCTGGAATCTATCCAGATCAGCTCCCTGATAAAGGAGGGAGCCCGTATCGCGATTACCGCGGGGAGTCGCGGAATAGCCAATATTGACAGGGTATTAAGGCATCTGGTGCACGTTCTGAAGGAGAACTCAGCCAAACCTTTTCTCATACCGGCCATGGGCAGCCATGGAGGGGGCACGGCCGAAGGTCAGCTGGAGATTCTGGAGAGCCTGAAGGTCACAGAGGAGTCGATAGGTGCGCCTATTCTTTCCTCTATGGAGGTTGTAGAGATTGGGAAATCTCGTTTTGGTTTTCCCGTTCTGGTGGACAAAAATGCTGCCGAGGCCGATGGAGTCATTGTGGTTAATCGAGTTAAACCCCATACCGAATTTGAGGGACCCATCGAAAGCGGGCTGATGAAGATGATGGCCATCGGGATGGGAAAACATAAGGGGTGTATCCAGGTTCATAAGCAGACCATCAATTATAGATATGTAGAGGTAATTCCCGAAATCGGTCGGGTTATCTTGGAAAACGTCCCAATACTATTTGGAGTGGCCCTGGTAGAAAACGTCTATGATGAAACAGCCATTATCAAGGCTATTCTGCCTTCCCAGTTTAGGATTGAAGAGGAAAGGCTCTTAACTGAGGCCAAAAGACTGATGGCTCGACTTCCCTTTGACAAGATAGATGTCTTGATTGTGGATGAGATGGGAAAGAACATCAGTGGCACAGGAATGGACACCAATATCATTGGCCGGATCATGTTCATCGGGGAGAGGGAACCCGAGAAGCCCAAGGTTACCAGAATCGTTGTCTTGGGCCTGACTGAGGAGTCGCATGGAAATGCGATCGGTATTGGCCTGGCCGACTATACTACTCAAAGGCTTGTAAACGATATGGATGCTGGGGCCACATCTATCAATTCCATGGCAGGCATGAGCCCAGAGAAAGGAAGAATTCCTATCTCCCTGAAAACGGATAAGGAGGCCGTTGAGGCTGCTTTGGACACTATTGGGCCAGTAGATCCAGAAGAGGCAAGGGTGGTTCACATTAAAAATACTCTGGAAATCGCAGATTTGCATGTCTCAGAAGCCCTTCTGGAAGAGGTTGAGGGAAGGGAGGATCTGAAGTTGGCAGAGGAATTGGGCCCCCTCTCTTTCGATGGCGAGGGCAATCTTGGACCTGTGCAGGGTGAGGTAAGATAGTTAGGGAGAGTATAGACCATTTAATGGAGAATTAAAATGATTTCGGCTTCATTGACCGATGAGTTCCGCTCCATTGTGGGTAACGAGTGGTTTCTTGACGCACCTGAGGATCTTGCCACCTATTCCTACGATGCCTTTTGGTCGGAGTTTAGACCAGATGCAGTAATCGTTCCGGGTAGTACGGATGAGATTTCGAAGATCATGGGGGTGGCGAATCGAGACAGGATAAACATTATCCCCCGGGGAGCCGGGACCAATATCTGTGGCGGTTCAGTGGCGAGGAAAGGTGGTATTATCATAGCCTTCCACCGGATGAATAAGATCCTGGAAATCGAAACTGAAAGCATGTGCGCTGTTGTTCAACCTGGCGTGGTGAATGCGGACCTGCAAAAAGAGGTGGCTCAATATGGACTGATGTATCCACCTGACCCGGCCAGTATGTTTGTGTCCACCATGGGTGGGAACGTTGCCTTAACTGCAGGCGGCCCAAGGGGGGTAAAGTACGGGGTGACGAGGGACTATCTCCTGGGCCTTGAGGTGGTACTGCCTTCAGGAGAGGTGATTAGGACGGGTGGCAAGACCTTAAAAAATGTAAGCGGATATGACCTCACCAGGCTCATGTGTGGCTCGGAGGGGACTCTGGGGATTATTACCGAGATAACAGTCAGGTTGGTCCCCCTGGCGCCGGCAAGGTCCACCCTTCAGGCAATTTTCTCGGATCTTGATGATGCTGCGAAAACGGTTTCAGCCATCATCGGTTCCGGGATCGTCCCCACCACCCTGGAACTGATTGACAGGGTCGTCCTTGATGTGATCCGTGACTATGGTGGTGCGCAGTTCTACGAGGGAGCAGAGGCGCTGCTTTTGATAGAGATGGACGGTGAAGCGGTGCTGGTTGAGGGTCAGGGGGAAAGGATTGAGAAGTTCTGTAAAGAAAAGGGGGCTGTTGTGGTAGAAAGGGCCAGCACCCCGGAGGAGGCAGAGAAGCTGTGGCAGGCAAGAAGGTCCGTCTTTGGCGCTGTTGCGCGTCTGAGACCCAACTGCATTGTAGAGGACGCCACCGTACCTGTGAAGAGACTTCCTGAGATCATAAGAAAGATAGTTGAGCTTGCAGATAAATACCGGTTAAAGATTGGTGTACTGGCCCATGCCGGCGACGGTAATCTGCATCCTCTCATCATGACCGATCTTCGGGACAAGGAGGAAATGGCCCGAGTCGATAAGGCCTTGGAGGAGATGTATGAGGCGACTATTGCGATGGGTGGTACCCTTTCCGGGGAACATGGTATTGGTATTGCCAAGGACAGGTTTATGGCTATGGAATTCGGCCAGAGTGCCATTGAGCTTATGCGGAGGATCAAGAGGGCTTTTGATCCCAACAATATCCTGAATCCAGGCAGTTTCCTCTAAATTCTCAA
>JAUUVE010000156.1 GCA_030589715.1 Desulfobacteraceae bacterium
TAAACACCATCTGTTTCCCTGTAAAAAACTCGGACCTCACCTCCTTTAGATTAGCTGAATCGCGGCCCTCCTACCACAATTAGCCAGACAATTTGCCTTGGTCATGATCCAGACACGTGTCACCCCGGGGTTTAGGTGAAAGGGCCATATCTCTCAAAAAAGCAAACCGCTGTCTCTCTAAGAAGCGGTATAGGATTTCCAGGCACCGGAAAGATCTGTCAACATTCAGCCAGAAAGGATGAATCCCAAGAAAATTAATATCAGGATATCAAATGTCAAGAGGAGGACGATAAAAAAAACAACAAAAGCCCTATACAGGCTGATTGAGGCGCCATTCTAATGTCTTGCGAATCCCCTCCTCTAAATCGGTCTCCGGAGTCCACCCCAAGGCGCCACTCGCCTTTTCTACCACAAGACAGCTCTTGGTCAAGTCGCCTGGTCGCGCAAGCCGCTTTATGGGTATGACCAACTCCCCTGATACCCTCGGCTCCACCACCTTAAAGGCCTCAAAGATCATCTCATATAGGGCCAATGTCTTTGTCCCAAGACCGGTCCCTATATTAAAGAAATCTCCACCCCCCCTGTCAAGGGCACTCAGATTTGCCTTGACAACATCCCCCACATAGCAATAATCGCGGACCATCCCCTCCTTATCATCCGGGAAATGGTTCAGGGTGGAACGTAGCCCTTTCAAAAGATTGTCCATAAAGATGGCCACTACACCAGCCTCACCATGCCGTATCTGACGAGCTCCATAGATATTGGCATAGCGCAGGGTGGTATAATCAAGCCCATATTGATGGTTGTAAAAGGCAAGGTAATGCTCTGAGCAGTATTTTGTAACTGCATAGGGAGAAAGGGGTCTTGGCCGGCAATCCTCGGAGGTAGGATACTCAGATGTCTCACCGTAAATAGCCCCTCCGGAGGATATGAAAATGACCTTTTTTATCTTATATCGAGCAGCCCCCTCCAGTAAATTCAGGAATCCCTTAATATTGATGTCTGCGTCAAGGATGGGGTCAGATACCGAATCAGGCACACTCATCTGTGCTGCGTGATGGTTCAAGACGTCGGGTCTTTCCCTCTCGATCACTTTGACCGCCTCTGGCGAACGAATGTCTAACTCATAGAATCGCGCCTCCGGGTTGAGGTTTGAGCGCTTGCCGGTGTAAAGGTTGTCAACCACCAAGACCTCATGGCCGGCCCTGACATAGCCATCCACCACGTTTGACCCGATAAATCCAGCACCACCAGTGACCAAGATCTTCATAGGGAACCTCTATAAGATATATCCCCTCTATCTTTTCGCGAACATTATCAGCATTGAGACTGATAGTCAAGTTCTTACGAAAACCGCTGAGTTTGCGGATTATTCCCATTGAAAGTCTTGAAGTATTAGTATATTACACCCAACTGGATCTTGATGGCCCTTTCATTTTGGAATTGCGGTGGAGTATTAACGAATGACCAACAAATACCATAGTATCCTGGATCAGATTGGCGGGACCCCATTGGTCCCCATAAACAGGCTCAACCCTAATAAAGATGTGGAGATACTGGCCAAGCTTGAATCTTTTAACCCGGCCGGTTCTGTAAAAGACAGACCAGCCCTTTATATGATCGAAGAAGCGGAGAAAAGGGGAGAGCTTACAAAGGACAAGATCATCCTCGAGGCCACCAGCGGGAACACCGGAATAGGGCTTGCCTTTGTGGCTGCAGTCAAGGGGTACCGTATTGTCCTCACCATGTCAGAGGCGGTGAGCCAGGAGCGTGTCAAGATCCTTAATGCCATGGGGGCAGAGATAAAATTCACACCTGCACACCTGGGAACCGATGGAGCCATCGAATTCGGTTACAAGTTGGCGAGAGAAGGGTCCGAAAAATACTGGCTTGCCGACCAGTTCAATAACGAAGCCAACTGGATGGCTCACTACCACGGGACTGCCATGGAGATCTGGGAACAGACAAATGGCAATTTAGACGTTATTGTGGCAACCATGGGTACTACCGGTACGCTGATGGGGCTCAGCAGACGATTTCAGGAACTTAGACCCGACGTACAAATTATTGGTGTGGAACCCTACCTGGGTCATAAGATCCAGGGACTAAAGAATATGAAGGAAGCGTATCAGCCGGGTATCTTTGAAAGGAAACGGTTGAACCAAATTATCCGCATCGACGATCAAGAGGCCTATGAGACCTCGCGTATCCTGGCCCGAAAAGAAGGGATTTTTGTAGGGATGAGTTCCGGCGCGGCAATGGCCGCGGCCCTCAGAGTGGCAGGAGAGATGAAAGGGGGTAGACTGGTTGTTATACTGCCGGACGGCGGCGAGAGATATCTGAGTACCCCCTTGTTTGTGGAAAAGAAGAAGTCGGGGATACGTCTCCATAATACCTTGAGCCGCAAGAAAGAAGAATTTATCCCCATCGAGGAAGACCGTGTAACCCTGTACGCATGCGGCCCAACCCTCTGCCAGTTGATCCCTCTGGACCAGTGCAGGCGTCTGGTATTTTCGGACCTGATCAGACGGTATATGGAGTTCAAGGGCTACCAGGTAACCCACATTATGAATGTTACTGACCTGGACGACCGGACCATCGAGGGGGCCGGGGAGGCCGGTATCTCCCTAAAGGAGTTTACAGAGAAGTACTACCGCGCCTTTATGGAGGACCTGGACCGGTTGAATATAAAGAGGGCCACCAGATATCCCAAGGCTAGTGAGCATGTGGACGATATGATAAGGCTTACCCAGAAACTGCTTGAAAAGGGATATGGTTACGAGAAATTCCGCTCTGTCTATTTTGACATCTCACGATTTAAGGACTATGGGAAGCTCTCGAAGATAGATCTGGACAAGATCAGGCTCGGCAAGACCGTGGACTTAGACCAATATGAAAAGGAGAACCCCAGGGATTTTACCCTACTCAAGAGATCGACCCTCAATGATCTAAAAAGTGGGATATTTTATCAGACCCAGTGGGGGAATATCAGGCCTGGTTGGCATATACAATGCTCAGCCATGGCAATGAAATACCTTGGCCCCACCTATGACATACATACAAGCGGCGTTGAACTGATATTTCCCCACCATGAGAACGCAATCGCCATCAGTCAGTCTGTCACAGACAAACCACTGGCCAATTACTGGATCCATAACGAACAGGTCTTGATCAACGACAAGGAGTCTTCATCTACCTCAGGGGAGGATACACTTACCCTGAGGGATCTCCTGGATCAAGGCTACACGGGAAGAGAGGTGCGTTATTGGCTACTCAGTCGTCATTACCGAAAACCCATCTTCTTTTCCTATACCAAGTTGAACGCGGCCAAGAATACCATGGCCCATCTTGATACATTCGTCCAAAAGCTCCACTCTTGCAAATCAGGACCGGATGATCCCGGTATGAATCAGATAGCCTATGACTTGAGGCACAAGTTTGTGGAGTCCATGGACGATGACCTCAACATTGCTCCCGGACTGGCCGCCCTCTTCCAGTTTACTCGCAGGATAAATAAGATCATGGATCAAAATGGCCTGTCCGCCTCAGACCAAGAAAAGGTCCTCAAGGCCCTGAAACACATCAATTCGGTATTAGGTGTTATGGACCTTGAACCCCCGGAGGTGGATAAAGAGGTGGGGGGCCTTATTGAAAGGAGGGAGAAGGCCAGAGATGAGAAGGAGTGGGAGACAGCCGATCGCCTGCGCCAGGAGCTTCAGGATGCGGGGATCGAGGTTATCGATACAAAAGAAGGCCCGGTGTGGCGCAAGATCAAGGATCGACCCTTGAGACCTGACATTCAGGCACCATAAGCCCCATTATCAACCTCAGTGTCTTGTAATCGAGGGGCTTGAAGGCACCACGGTAGGCAGCAACGGCCGTACACCCACACCTGGAGCAATCGGCACTGCCCCCGTAAGTACACTCCTTGGGTTTCCCATCAGATCTGAAACACCTGACTCTCTTGCTGACGGGACAGGCTGAGAAACTGTTCCATTTCGTAAAATCGCGGTACGTCAGGAATTGGCGGGCCATGGCGGGTGTAAAACCTATCTTCTCCCCATAGATGCTCCTCAACTCAAGAAGGTGCTTTACCACACGGTCTCGTTCCTCAAGCGGTATAAAGAATTCCGAATCATCCGACCTCTGGTGGGGGGTATAGAATGAAAAGCCGATCCCCTTGATAGGCAGGGCCATCATCTCTTTTACAAAATCATCTATCCTGCTCTGATTTAACCGACATATGGTAATATGGACAATGGGAGGGCGAGGGGCCTTGAGCAGGTTCTCAACCGCCAGGGCGTATACCCCCCTTCCCCGAATCCTATCATTGACATCCTCCGGACCATCAAGGGAGAGTATCCATTGTCCATTTTCCAATTGAGGGAATCCATTTGTTCCATTTGTAAAGGCCAGTGTTGCATCGAAGATCTTGCTGGCTGCCCTGCAAACTACGGGCCGAAGTGTCGGTTCACCCCCGTAAAGAATGGCTGCCCGCAGTCCCCTTGCCCGCAACCCCTTCATGAGGGCCACCATTTCAGAATCGTTCAGTTCTTTTGAATGTCCCTCCTTCCACCAGTAGCAGTGAATGCACCTGAGGTTGCAGCGGTTGGTGATGTCAATGGCCGCCGAGGTGGCCTGCCTTGTCAGGAGCCATTTGCCCAGGATGGCAAGTTTTCCTGCGGTTAGTATCATAGGGAAAAATCATTCATTTTTTGAGGGACCTTTGAAATTGGGCATAATCCTCTGGTGTGTCTATGTCCCTGTCGTCATAGGGGCTTTCCGATTCCACCAGACACACCTTATGGCCATATCTTTCGAATAGGGCCCTGGCGCCCACATCCCCCCTTAGCTCATATAGCTCCGGGTAAAGCTCCCGGCTGAAGATAACCGGATGGGATCGTCTATTCTTGACCTTGATTGCGCCAATTGGAAGGTGAGAATCCAGGTATTTTTGAAGTAGGAGATTGATAAGGTTGGAATCGATGTGGGGCAGATCGGCCAAGAGGATCATGACGTGGTCATGGCTCCCCTCTATCTCCGAAAGCCCTGCTGTAATGGAAGAGCTTATTCCTTTCCTGTAATACCTATTTTCGGTAATCTTGACTTTCGGATGGCTCAGTAACGGCCCTAATTCTCTCCTTATCTCTTTGGCCTTATGCCCCAGAACCAATACAACGGTGTCGAGATCAGAATTGAGGGCCACCTTTAGGCTTCGACCAAGAAGTGTCTCTCCCCCAACCGGCAGCAGCTGTTTTGGTCTTTGCATTCGGGTTGAAGAACCGGCGGCCAAGAGGAGACCGGCCACCTCTTTTCGAAGTTGCTTCATCGCCTTCCATGGTTTCTTTGGCATAACTCCCCGGCCTTTCGGAGATGTCTGACTACCCCTTTTCCATCCCTTTTTTGAGCCCCGCGTCAAAGGCCGCCACATTGAGATCTCTAAACCTCTCAGGGCTAACCCTGTCTATGGTGCCCCTCAGGTCGTCGTGGGTCAGGGGGTCATCTTCAAAGGCCGAAAAAAAACCGAGCAAGGCCAGGTTGGAAGACATCGGGCCGCCAAGCTCCGTCGCAATCTCCCCTGCCTCAACAGATCGGCATAGGATCCTACTCCTCTCCAGATAAGACCTTGCCTCCTCTCTGGGAAAAGAGGCCGGTGAGGCATTGGCATATATCCTTCCGCCCTTGGCCAGAAAGGGGATATTACGGTATGCCTCGTTTTCTTCCAGGGCCAGCAGGAAATGGGCTGCCCCTGTCCTAACAAGGCTACTTTCAACATCGCCAAGCCTGAGGTGCGAGACCACGGACCCACCCCTCTGGGCCATCCCATGGGTCTCTGCGCCCATGACATTGTGACCCTTCTCAAGGGCGGCCTGGGCAAGCACCTTGGTCAAAAAGAGTATTCCCTGTCCGCCCA
>JAUUVE010000294.1 GCA_030589715.1 Desulfobacteraceae bacterium
AAGATCATTAGAATCAGAGTGGCTGATATCTCGGTTATCGGACGTCATACCCAAGGGGTAAAGCTGATAGATCTCGGTGCGCGGGAGAAGGTAGTGAGCGTAGCCAGGTTGGTGGAGGCTTAGAGGACGAAAAGGTGGGGGCGCGGGACGCACTCTGGCACGCTTTCCTTCGGTGTAGGCCTGCAATGTTAGGGTGAAGGATCCGATAATGGCTACTGAAGATGCCCTGTTATTAGAAGTAGAGGGGCTTGGCAAGCAATTCGGGGGCGTTCGTGCCCTTGAGGGATACAACCTTACCCTGAAGGAGGGTGAGTTGATGGGTCTCATCGGACCCAACGGAGCGGGCAAAACCACAGTTTTCAACCTTATTACTGGTGTTCTTAGGCCTACAAAGGGACACATCTTTTTCAGGGGTAAGGATATCACTCATTCGAGACCCGATCAAAACGCGGCCTTAGGGATGGCGCGCACGTTTCAAAATATCCGTCTTTTCAACCAATTGTCTGTTATTGATAACGTTAAGGCAGGCGTTCACATGCGTCATGGTGCGGGGCTGTGGGCGACGGTCCTGAACCTTCCCAATTTGAGGCGCTCTGAGCAAGCCATAGAAGAGCGCGCCCTGGAGATCTTGAGCACCTTTGGCCTTATGGACTATAAGGAAGAACTTGCAGAAAACCTCCCTTATGGCGATCAGCGAAAGGTGGAATTAGGCAGGGCCCTTGCTACAGCACCCAAATTACTTCTACTGGATGAACCTGCTGCAGGGATGAACCCTCAAGAAACAGGAGAGATAATTCGGCTTATATCCAGAATCCATCAGGAGCATGATCTCACCATTCTTCTCATAGAACACGATATGAAGGTGATTATGGGGGCCTGTGAGAGTATCCAGGTGATCGATCGCGGTGAAGTCCTCTGTCTTGGGACCCCTGAGGAGATCCAGAATGACCATCGAGTAATAGAAGCCTATCTGGGTAAGTCCAAGGGAGAAGGACATGCTTGAAGTTCGAGATAGTCACGCGTATATCGGGCAGACCTATGTCCTTAAAGGCGTGAGTTTGGAAGTGAGACACGGGGAGATTGTGGCCCTGATCGGAGCAAACGGGGCAGGAAAGACCACAACTCTTTCCACCATCTCCGGGCTCACTCGATCCCGCCGGGGCAAAATTTTATTCAGGACTGACCCGGATGGAACCCAACGGGATATTACCAGGGCGCCGGCAGAAGAGATTGTAGGCATGGGGATCTCCCACTGCCCTGAGGGTCGCCAGGTCTTCTCCGACCTCAGTGTGTGGGAGAATTTACTGATTGGTGCCTATCTCCGAAAGGATAAACAGGCAATACAATCGGACCTTCGATGGGTCTGCGAACTCTTTCCAATCCTGGGAGATAGAAGGCGACAGTCGGCAGGTAGTCTTTCAGGAGGGGAACAGATGATGCTAGCCATTGGGCGAGCCCTGATGAGCCGGCCCCGGCTGCTTCTCCTTGACGAGCCGTCCCTGGGTCTTGCGCCCATCCTGGTGGAGGTCATATTCGAAATGCTTGAGCAGATTAACGCCCAGGGCACTACGATCCTTCTGGTGGAGCAAAATGCCCGTATGGCCCTGGAATTGGCTCAAAGGGCTTACGTCATGGAGACCGGTCGCGTTACACTTTCCGGGACTGGTAGAGAGTTGGCAGAAAACGAAGAGGTTCGCAAGGCATACTTGGGGGCAACTTGATGGGCGGGTATATTGCACAGCAATTGGTGAATGGTCTGATTTTGGGAAGCATGTATGCCCTTGTGGCCATCGGGTTTACCATGATCTATGGGATCATTCGATTGATCAATTTCGCCCATGGAGACATCGTCATGATCGGTGCGTTTGTGACCCTGGGGCTGGTCATAAGCGGTAAAATCCCTTTTCCGGTGATTATGATATTAGTTTTTATCGCGGGAGCACTCATGGGAATACTCATCGAGCGTGCGGCCTTCAGGCCCATGAGAGGCGCGCCCCAGGTGACCGGGTTTATTACTTCACTGGCCATTGCCATCCTTTTGCAGAATCTCGGTATTTTGCTGTTGACTGCTCAACCTAGGAACTTTTTTTGCCCCGATTATCTTCAGACTATCTTTAATTTCGGACCGGTTTCTCTCCGTGCCATCGATTTTTCCATCGTGGTCATTGCTGTGGTTCTGATGGTCTTTCTGGTTTTACTGGTTCGATTTACACGATTGGGAATGGCTATGAGAGCCACGGCGGAAAACCTGAATGTGGCCCGCCTGATGGGCATCAACATCAACCGCACCATCATGTTGGCTTTTGCCATAGGCAGCGGTCTTGCTGGTGTGGCAGGCATGATGTGGGGAGGGAAATATGGCCAAATCGACCCACTGCTGGGTTTTGTGCCGGGACTTAAGGCATTTGTGGCCGCTGTCATTGGGGGGATAGGATCTATACCAGGTGCCATGCTCGGGGGCTATCTTCTTGGGTTCGGTGAAGTCCTTTTTGTAGGTCTCTTGCCACCCATTTATTCCTCGTATCGGGATGCATTTGTGTTCACGACCCTGATATTGATCCTTCTTGTTTTACCTACTGGGCTTTTGGGCCGGAAGACTGAGGAGTGAGCATGATGGGATGGAATCGGCTGAGGTGGTTTTTCCCCATGCTGATTTTGGCTGGGGCGATCCTGGTGTTTGTTTTGCGCAGCACCATGAATGATTACGTCCTCTCTATCGTATGCTTTACGGGTATTAATATCATCCTGGCGGTTAGCCTCAATGTGACTAATGGTTTTACGGGTCTCTTTTCCCTGGGGCACCCCGCATTTATGGCCGTGGGAGGATATGTGGCCGCTATTCTGACCTTTCCTGTGGCTCGAAAGGCTATGCTCTTACCTGCTCTTCCGGCCTGGCTGGCTGCACAGCAATGGTCGCTCCTGCCTGCACTGATTTTGGGTGGGTTAGGTGCTACTTTTGCCGCCTTCCGCGTTGGATTTTCGGTCTTAAGACTCAAAGGACACTACCTGGCAGTTGCCACTTTGGGCTTCCTTATTATCCTTCAGGTCCTTATAACAAACCTGGAGAGTTATACACGTGGTCCTTTAGGGCTCAATGGGCTGCCCATGTTGACTAATTTATGGTGGGTGTATGTGTGGGCTGTTATCACAATCTATGTCTGTTGGAAGGTCAAGCATTCCTCGTTGGGCCGTAGCATGCTGGCAATCAGGGAAAACGAAATAGCAGCTGAATGCTTGGGTATTCCCCTGGCCAGGACACGGATAATGTCTTTCGCTTTGGGAGCCTTCTTCGCTGGAGTGGCAGGCGGTTTATGGGCTCATCTGGTGACGGCCATTACCCCCACGACCTTCTCCGTAATCATGGCCTTCAACCTTGTGGTAATGGTTGTGGTAGGAGGTTCTGGGAGTATTACGGGGGCCGCTTTTGCAGCGGTGATGTTGACCGTGGTGGTAGAGGTCTTGAGGCCGCTGGAGGAAAGCCTCGAGGCCTATGGAATCAGCGAGGTCATCGTAGCTATAGGACTCTTGCTCATTTTGCTCTATCGTCCCCAGGGCTTATTCGGCAGTCAGGAGCCCGCCTTTGTGGTGAGGCAGAGGCAGAGGGTCTCTGGTGAGGTGGGGCGCGCCTCGTCATATCAAAACGGGAAAGGAGGTGGTATAAAATCAATCTTTTAGCCCAGGGGCTGTTCAGCGGTCAGAAGCCTGCCATTGTGGCGAGGCAGAGGGTCTATGTGGAACCGCTGTGTTATCATAAACCAAAAGAAAAAAAGGAGGAAGAACATGAAACGGACTATTTTTAGCATTTTTGCAGTGGTAG
>JAUUVE010000212.1 GCA_030589715.1 Desulfobacteraceae bacterium
AAAACGACTTGCGGATGAGAACATTCATATCGGCCCCAGCGACTGGGTGGCATGGCAGAAGGACAACAAGGTCTGTTTTATACGCATGGAAGGGAAACTCTTCGGGGACATCCCCATGGACCTCGAATTGCGCCTATCTGTGGAGGATTCGCCTAACTCAGGCGGTGTAGTTATTGATGCGATCAGATGCTGCAGATTGGCGCTGGACCGAGGCAAGGGGGGAGTCCTCTACTCACCCGCAGCCTATTTTATGAAACATCCTCCAAGGCAGTCTACCGACACAGAAGCCTACGAAATGACTGAGGAATTCATTGCCGGGAACCGTGAGGATTAGTGGGCGGTACGATCATTCCCATTGGCCGAATAACTTCCTCTAGGACCCGCCAGGGGTTTTACCGCCTTACCTTCATGCCCCGAGTCCTTTAAAAAACGTTCAATTTTGGTCAAACCTTTTACTGCAGCCAAGCAGAACGGTATGGCATAGTCCGGGTCCAGGTTACGGATGTGTCGCAGGGGGTCAAACAATTCCCGAACAGGAAAATGGATAGGAGGATCATAATGAATCCCCAAGAGATGAGAGAAAGGGCCATTGAGTTGTTTATGAAACGATTTCATTGAAGCCAGGTGATCCTGGCAGTTGGCCAGGAAAAGCTGGGGACGGTCAATGAGGCTGTTATCAAGGCCATGGGCGCATTTGGCGGCGGGATTGCCAGCTCAGGGAATGTCTGCGGCGCCTTGTTGGGCGGGGTGGCCCTGATTTCAAGCATCTATAGCAGGGGCAACCTTGAAGAAAAAGAGGACCCCCGCATGTGGCGCTTGAGTTACAAGTTATCCAAGATCTTTGAGAATCTCACCGAACCTTACGGGGGCATCAACTGCAAGGACATTGCCAGGGTAGACTGGAGGGATAGGGGAGCCACAAAGGATTTTTACAAGAACCCGGAAAGTCGCCACAAACTGTGTGCCCAGCTGGTAGGGGACGTTACATTCGCTCTAGGCGAGCTTCTGGACAAGGAAGCTGAAACAGCCCCCTGAGTCAACATCCACTCCAAGGGATCTCACAGGCAGAAAACTACTGTAACACCAGATACTCCGCAGTGACGGTTCCCCCGCTACTACCAATTGTCAGGGAGTTTATTGTCGATGTTGATGATCGGGAGGTGAATGAAGAATCCCATCCGCCCTGGAGAGTCAGGTTTTTGGATGAATTCAGAGTGAGATTTTCATCATAAGTGCCTTGGACAATCTTTATGACATCCCCGGAGCTTGCAGTATCAATGGCCGCTTGGATAGTGGAATAGCAAGGGGTTTTGCCGGTTATGGCGTTTCAAGAGAGTCACTCAGATCAACAGTTGGAAAATCAAAGATAATCGGCGTGCAAGTCCCTTTGGTAATCACTTTCATACAACATGGAAAGGCCTTACTTACTTCAATACCATATTTCCCCAAAAACCTCGCTCCAGGATAGGAGGAGTCTTTCAATAATAGCAAATATTCTTTTCCCTCAACCCGAACCCGGATAAACCGGAATTATGAATTATGAATTCAGGAATTTAGGCATTAAATGTGTAAGTTCTCAATAAGTTAGGGCATCGTGGGGTTCAGCTGTTTCTCTCCGGCACTCTCTAAACCTGTAGTGGGAGCGTGGCCGATATTTGGGGTTTTACCAAAGGCATGGAGAAGCTCATGGGAGCATCCGGAGAAAACCCCAAATATCAGCCACTGCCAAAATGAGGAGTTAATCCACTTTGAGAGAGCGCCTTCAAGAAACAGCCGAACCCCACTCCAGAAACCCCCGGTTATTTTCCCCAAACTTATTGAGAAGTTACCACGGACCACCAACAATATGTCTCTTGGAAGGTTTATCCATTGCCAGGCAAGAAAATCGGGGAAAAAGAAATAACAATACCGCTACGAGCAAACTAACAGTGAATCGGTAACCGTCCAACTTGACCGTTTTTATAAAATCCTTCATTTCACCCCCGGATAAGTCAGTCCATCGGTTACTTATCCAAGAGCGCAAGCTTCCTTGTGATATTGTCCTGGACCCAGTGGCTGTCCCACCACTCAATGGGATTAGCGAAAACGCCACTTACCATGACACTAAAATGGAGATGATCCCCACCGGCAAGCCCAGTCTGCCCCGTAATCCCGATAACCTGTCCTTTCATGACCTCCTGGCCCGGCTTGACAGTCATCTTGCTCAGGTGTGAGTATACCGAGGCGAGCCCCTGGCCGTGATCCAAGACCAATGTGAGGCCATATATCCCGAAACGACCGGCAAAAATTACCCGGCCGTTGTTGGCGGCCAGGACATCCGAGTTGGCTAAAGAGGCCAAGTCCACACCCAGATGTATCTCTTCATCAATCTCTTTCCCCTTATAATAATAGAACCGGCGCTCCCCAAATTTTGCCATGTTGGCAACGTTTTTTTGTCTCAACCAGGCCCCATCCCACAGTTTTTCAGAAGCCGTTTTTGTCCTGAGATTGTAAAAAGTTTGTGCGTTTTCTTTCCTCAGATCCTTGTTGATTTGAAGGAACTTCTCAATGTCATTTTCTCCTGGACTAAAATGATAAAATGAAAAATAGGGAAGGATACGTTTTAAGAATCGGTCCGTAATATTAACCCTCACAGTCCGAAACCGTTTCTTCCTGAGACGGTGGTTAAATCTGGCCCTAGAGAGGTTCCCTGCCCTATCTTTTGCCCAAAGATATACCTCCGGATGCGGCTTGATATTAACGGGGATAGCGAAATAGCAAACATGGAGCCCTTCCCCGGATTCCTTATCAGCGGGAAAACCTGGGAAGAAAAGATCGTTCACAAACACGCCACTCCTGATAGAATCCGAAGAGGTCTGGTACACTATCAAGCCTGCCCCCCCGATGTTGATATAGTGCAGCCGGCTTATTGCCCTGATGGCCGGTGGTACAGTATCAACAACCCTCTTATGCTGGACCAGCGACAGGTTGCCGTCCCCCCCGCTCCTTCTGGAATAATCCCAAACACGGACCCGCAGGTCCGCACGTCCCTGAGTCAGGTTGAGTTTCGAGGGATCTATAGAGAATTCCGTTTCAAACATATGGGCCCCATCCCGATTGAGCAGGCCTTTAAATGGGAATTTCTTTTTAAGGATTGTAATCTCCCGCCCTTCTTGGGTAACTGAGACATCCAGTTCCTTAAGCCCCCTCTTCATATCGCTGGTAGCAAGCGTGAATTTCTGGCTTCCAGTGAGGAACTCGGGCAGGGGCTGAAGGTCTACGCCTGGCTTTTCCCCCTCAAAAATGCCTGCCAAAAACCAGCCTAGACCGCCCAGGAGCACCACAATCGCCCCAATCGTCAAAGCCAAACCCGCTCTTTTCTTTTTCTGCATATATCTAACTCCCTATAATCTAAAAGATTATAAGATCCTCTGGCAACCCCCCATCACACTCTGAAATGCCTCGTGCCAAAGAAAGACTTGAAGCCATACCAGAGGCGGGGTATAGGTTTAACCAGACTTTTGTCATGGAGGGACTTAAATATCAATTAATATTCCCAATGGCAAATATTTTTGTAAACATGGAGGGAGATGTCATGGAAAGGCCCCGTCATATCGGTATTATAGGTGCAGGCACATGTCCGGATGCCACTTACCAGCTTGCCAGAAATCTGGGCCTTGAGATAGGGAAAAAGGGATGGCTCCTCATCTGTGGTGGACTTGGGGGGGTCATGGAAGGCGCTGCCAGAGGTTGCTCAGAGGCGGGAGGATTGACCGTGGGCCTTCTTCCCGGACTCACCAAACAATCGGCCAACCCATTTATTCGCATCCCCATACCCACTGGTCTTGGTGAGGGGAGAAATTTACTTGTAGTGAGGGGTTCTGACCTACTGGTATCCATAGCAGGGGGGTATGGCACCCTCTCTGAGATTGCACTGGCCCTCAAGATAAACAAACCGGTAATCGGTCTTGAGACCTGGAAAGAGATAAGCGGCATACACTATGTGACCGATTACCAGGAGGCCATCAGGCTAATAATCCAACTCCTCGGGGAATCCTCCCACGACACCTAGCCTCATAACCGTATCTCCTTGCTGATATCCTTTACCCTTTCCATGATCTCTACAGGATTTAACGTGGTAAATTGTCTATCCTTCATCAGCACTCTTCCATTCACGACAACATCCTTAACATCAGCACCATCCGCAGAGTAGACAATGGCTGAGAACGGATCGTAGAGGGGGCATAGGTGAGGGCTGTTAAGGTCAACCACAATGATATCTGCCTTTTTCCCCTCCTCGATGGTTCCAATCTCTTTTTCAAGACCCAAGACGGCCGCTCCCCACTTTGTGGACATCTTGAGGACAGCCCGTGCGTCCAGACTGGTGGGATCCAGGTCTGTGACCTTACTTAGCTTGGCAGCGGTATCCATCTCCTGAAAAAGATCCAGGTTATTGTTTGATGAGCACCCGTCTGTACCCAGCCCGACTGTCAAGCCCATCTTTAACATACTCGAGATCCTGGCCGTTCCAGAGCCCAGTTTCATATTACTCTCAGGGGTATGGACAATTCTGACCCCCTTTTCCCGGAGACACTCCAACTCCTCCTGATCCAGGTGCACTGCGTGAACGGCAATAAGCTCAGGGTTTATAAGACCCAATCCATCCAAATAATGAACAGGTCTCTTCCCCGTCCTCTTCGTGATCTCACTCACCTCTTGAGAGGTCTCAGAGAGGTGGATCTGAAGGGGGAGATCAAACTCCCGGGATAACTTCAATGCAGCCTTTAATGTCCGTTCTGAACAGGTGATGGGGCTGTGACAAAAAACACCCGGTGTGATCAGTTCCGAGGATCCCAGCCACCTCTCTACAAATCTTCTTGCTGCCGCGATATTTTCCTTCGGGTCCTCAACCCCCGGTGCGGGAA
>JAUUVE010000312.1 GCA_030589715.1 Desulfobacteraceae bacterium
CCTCCCAAGCCCCCGCAGGAGGCAAAGGCTGCGCCAACCTTCCCCTCCAGCTTTCCGAAGTGCTTGATACTCTCATCAATGAACTTCTTGACCTCTGCGGTTGTGGCTGCGAAGTAGGTAGGTGCGCCGATGATGATTCCTTGGGGCTCGAGCAAATCATCCAGACTCGTTTCCTCTATCTTTTTTCGAACAACCTCGACTCCCTCACTCTTGACACCTTCCTCAACGGCCTCTGCCATGGCCGCGGTGTTCCCGGTTTTGGACTGGTAAATGATCAATGTCTTTGTCATAGGAATCTCCTCCAAGATACAAGTCAATTTGTTGGTATGACTAAATCAATCAAAATTTCCGTACTTACTGCATTAAAAGCCAAAAAACACATACTCAAAGTTAAGATCTTCTTTGGAACCTGATCCGGCAGACATCATCCCCGCAACACATGAATTTATCCATGGTGAAGGAGTACCGGTCAAATACCCCCAGGGCCTTCAATATGGCCTCATAATAATTGGTTGAAACCGGTGCCTCACACTTGAGGGTCATTGAGCGGGCGGTTTCTTCACCCAGCATCTCCCTCATACTGTACCAATAAGGACAGCAAAGAATTTCTGCTTCATGAATGTTTTCGTCATGTCTGGTCACCTTATATGGACAGGCAATTGACTCCCAATAGATCTTGGAAAGTTCGCCGAGCTTATCCATATCAACATCATCCGGCCCTGAGATTCCGACGGCCTCTTTTACCTCATCCAGTTCAGCCAGAGCAAATGTCTCCCACAGCCCCATGTAGAGAGGAAATCCGTCCTTTGTGCCAAGATGATTTTCGAGTCTCAGGTAGATGTTGAAATCGAAAAGGGCAAAGAGCCTGACCCAGTTAAGAAGGGATTCATTAACATCCTTTCCGGATCCCTTTATGGCCGGATGGTCTGAATCCGCCAGGATCTGAGAGAGGGTCTCACCGATCCTGTCAACATCGACGGGTTTGATGAGCCCAATCTTCTCCTTTATAGCCTCGGGGGCCTTTTCGGCTACGTTGGACCAGATATCCTCCAAGATTTTCTCTTTTTTCTCCTTTTCAACGCCGGCCAATCCTTCAAGAAGATTGGAATAATGAAAAGCGAGTCCCTGAGACCAGGTATAGATATCCTCCTCCGGCTTGTGTCCTATCTCGGCAAGGCTTCCAAAAAGGCCAAGAGATCCCTGGGACCTTTGTTGACTTGCTTCCATGGCTCCCTCCTTCCGTTGGGGTATGAATTTGAAAAACCGTCTATTACTTCCTCAGGACTTTTCCCGGGTGAATTCCTTTTAGATCGCCATCTTCCAATAGTACCTGACCATTTACGATCACATCGTGGATCCCTTCGGGGAACTGCCTGGGGTCCTCATATGTTGCTCTATCCCTGATTTTGTCCGGGTCAAAAAGGACAAGATCGGCAAAAAAGTCTTCTGCTATGATTCCTCTTCCTTTGAGGCCCAGTCGATTCGCGGGAAAGGATGTCATTCGCCTCACAGCATCTTCAAGTGGCAGCAGCTTTTCTTCTCTCACATATTTTCCTAAGATTCTCGGGTAGGTCCCGTATGATGCGGGGTGGGGTTTTCCCCGGCCAATGTCAATGGCGTCCGTGGCATACCCGCCCAAGGGGTGTTGAATTATGGCCCTTATGGGTTCGTCATTGTCCCTATCCCCGGATACCCCGAAAATCAATTGACTAATTGCCCCACCTTCTTCGACCATGAGGTCGGTGATGGCGTCAAAGGGGGACTTCTCCACCGATTCGCCGAGCTCAACGAGGTTTAATCCCTCATACTTGTTGTTCTTGTGGCTGGGCATGTAGCCGATATAGATATTCTGCCACCCCGTTGCCTTGACCAGGTTATGGGGCCAGCCACCGGGGAGCCAGGTTGGCCACGTGGGAACCAGGTTATCGATGTCGTTTTCAATCTTTTTGCGGACCTCCGCATCTTCCACCCGCTTCACAAATTCGGGCCATCCCCCGTCCAGACTCCAGGGAGGATAGATTGCTATCATCATTGTCATGGCCGCTGTATAGGGGAACATGTCGTACGCCATATCAATTCCCCTCGCCCGCGCCTCTTCGTCCATCCTGAGGGTAATTTCGATTTTATGCCAGTTCGCCTGTCCAAAGGCCTCATAGTGTGACCTGTGGACCCTGCAACCGGTCTTCTCCCCGATATTGATAACCTCCTGCTGCGCCTCTATGTCCGTTTCGCTGGACCCTCTTATGTGACTCGTAAATATTCGGTCATAATCCGCCACAATTTTCGCTAGTTCCGTGAGTTCATTGGTATCCGCGAACATTCCCGGAGCATAGATCAAACCGCAGGAGAGCCCGAAAGAACCCTGTTCGAAGGTCTCTTTGAGAAAACCCCTCATCTCCTCAATTTCTTCCGGCGATGAAATGCCGCTCAAAAAGCCCTTTACAAGGGCCCGTATTGCACCATGTCCCGTCAGGGTGCCAACATTGACCACCACTCCGTTTTTCTCCACGATGTCAAGGTATTCCCCCATACTGTTCCACTCCCAGGGGACCTTATCCGGGGTCATCCACCCAACACTTGCCTCCATAACCGGCTTTATCTCATCTCTGACCGGGGAGACGCTTATTCCGCAATTTCCCATAATTTCAGTTGTGATGCCCTGGCGTATTCTCCCTTCGAGGAGCTCAGGCTGTTTTTCATTCAGGAAGATCATCTCCGAATGTGAATGCATATCGATAAATCCGGGGGCAAGCGCCATGTTTTTTCCGTCAATGATCTTTGGGGAATCTCCCCCCTCTATGCGACCGATATGCACGATTTTATCCCCTTTGATGCCTACATCGGCGTAGTACCACGGGTTGCCCAGACCATCTATTACCTTTACATTCTTGAATACTAAGGAGTACATTTTCTTCCTCCCTGATAAACTATCATCATAAATGTAGCTGCCCTTGCTGGACGAGTAAAGTCGCCAAATCATAATACTCGGTAATTCTATCAATCTTCCCGTCTTTAAGCCGGAAGAAATATGCAATACGCAAATCCACCTCTTTGCCAGTGGGCTCAACACCCCGGAACTCCCCGCTGTTGGTGGCCTTCCACCTGACCTGGCAGATCACAACATTGCCGTCTACAAATGTCTCTTCAATTTCGGCAACGCAATCTGGGTAACCCTCAAATACCTCAGAATAGGATTTCCGGAAGGCATCCACGCCGATGAACGGTTCGGGTTCTGCAACCTCATCCGCAACAATTCCCTCTGTGCAGAATTGTCCCATTTTTTCCACATCGTGATCGTTCATCGCCTTGAAGAAATCCTCAATGGTGTTGACCAACTCTTCTCTTCCCATTTTAAAACCTCCCTCTAGCCGCCTATGCTAATCAAATTCGCAAGATCTGTGTCATACTCCCTTATTGCCTGATTTACGCCCAAATTGTGTTTAGGTTCAATCCAAAGTCCCATAACGCCTCTATTTTGTGGCGCAAAGATACCTCTCCTTTACCTCTTCGTTCGTTTCAAGTTGAGCCGCGGCGGATTCAAACACGATTTCCCCCTTGCTGATGATGAAGGCATAATCAGAGACGCCCAGGGCCAGAGGGAGATTTTGCTCCACCAACAGAATTGATAGCCGTTGCTCTTTCAGTTGGCCGATAATGATTCCAATATCGCGAACAATC
>JAUUVE010000182.1 GCA_030589715.1 Desulfobacteraceae bacterium
GGTTTGTCTATGCGGCCGCATGGGCCATAGCCTTTATGAGCGCGGGCGTTGGTGGTGCCCTGCTCGGTAATATCAACGGCATCAATATCTCTGTGGGCTATTTGGGCCTGTTGGTACTGCCAGCCGTGGTCCTTGGCGGGCTCAACTCCGTACCAGGGGCCATTGTTGGCGGCATCCTTATCGGTCTGCTCCAGAATTTTTCAGGGACCTACCTTGATCAATTTTTCCCGGGCGGGGTGAAAGAGATTGTACCTTTTGCCTTTATGGCGGTCTTTCTCCTCTTCAAACCTTACGGCCTTTGGGGATGGGAGAGAATTGAGAGAGTGTAAGAGAATTCGGAATGCGGAAGGGAATAGTAGATTAGTGGTTGTTTTAAATCCGCAATCCGCAATCCGAAATCCGAAATCCGAAATCGTGTAGGGGGTTATCCTATGTCCAGCGTTTGGCTACCGTGTGGTGATTATCACTGGAACTATGCACAAGATCAGGGTTGGTGGCAGACCAATTTTCTAAAGGGGAAGATGATCCTGCTCTTAGCCATCGTTTTTGTCGGCATTCCCCTGTTTGCCGATGAGTACTGGATAAGTGTGGGGACTATGGTAGGGTATACGGCCATGGGTGCTTTGGGCGTTCAACTGCTCATCGGTTACACCGGGTTGCTGACTCTGGGCCATGCCGCCTTTATTGCCGTGGGGGCCTACACGAGCGTCATGTTGGTCTTGCAGTTCCCCTGGCCTCAGTTTATTGTGGAGTGGGGAGTTGCATATCCCATCAGCATTGTTGCGGCGGGCATTGCTGCAGGGCTCTGGAGCGTCCTGTTCGGGCTACCTTCGGCCAAGGTGAAAGGTTTTTATCTGATCCTGACCACCATGGCCGCCCAGTTTATCACCGTGGATTTTGTCCTGACCCAGTATGTCAGCCAGATTGGAGGAAGGGGTCAGGCATTTTCCCTGCCCCCGGGTACCATCAAGATCGGGCCGTGGGTCATTGAAAGTGAGATGCAGATCTATTACGTCATGGCCGTTTTGCTCACATTGATGGTGATTGTATTGGCCAACCTGCTTCGCTCCAAACCGGGCCGTGCATGGGTGGCCATCAGGGATAATGATATTGCGGCAGAGGCCCTGGGCATCAACATCGTCTGGTATAAACTTTTGGCCTTTTTTGTGGCGGGATTTATGGCCGGTGTTGCCGGAGCCTTTTGGGTTTGCAACACCGCAGCCTTGAGCCCGGAGCATTTCCCGTGGTTTCTGTCCCTCTGGTTGGTGGGAGTCATCCTGATCGGGGGTGTAGGTTCCATCCACGGGGCCATTTTCGGATCCATATTTATGGTTGTTGTCATGGAGTTGCTACAGATGGCGGTTATTCCTCTTGCAGAGTATTACCCCAAAGTGCTGTTCGATTTCGCCTATATCAAGGACATGGCATTCGGTTTGGCCATCTGTGCCTTTTTGATTTATGAGCCCAACGGTCTTGCCTACCGCTGGTGGCAGGCCAAGAACTACTTTAACCTGTGGCCTTTTTCCTATTAGGCTCAAAATAGCATAGCAAACCACTCAAACCCGCCTTGGGCGGGAGAGAGCTTTTTAGCTATTTAACCATTTAACGACCAACGGAAAGGAGGTGACGGGATTTACTGTTTCAATTGTCATGGTCAGTGTTGGAGGTTAATCTCTGTTTTTGTCAAAAATGAACAAAGGGGGGAAACTTATGAAGAAAGGCATTTTTCTAAAGCTTTTGATACCGTTTTTGGCGGTGGTTTTTTTGGTGGGGTTTTCAACGGCTGTCGTGGCCAAACAGATCAGGATCGGTGGTCTCAATGATACCACCGGTGCCACATCGGATGTGGGTAAGGATTATGCTATTGGCATGGCAGACGCCTTCAAGTACATCAATTCCCAGGGTGGCGTTAACGGCACAAAGATCAAGTACACCTGGTTTGATTACGGATACCGCATCCCCGAGGCCATCACAAAGTACAAACTTCTGAAAAGACTCGGAAATATTGCAATTATGGGATGGGGGACCGGAGATACGGAGGCCCTTTCACCCACCGTCAACAAGGATAAGCTTCCTTATGTGTCCGCATCTTACTCAGCCCATTTGACTGATCCAAAAAAGACACCTTACAAGCTTTTCTTTTCATCTGACTATTCAACCAATGCCAGAGCCGCCATCACCGCATGGTTTGACAAGAAATGGCCCAAAAAGAAGGATTATGGCAAAAGAAAACCCAGATTTGCCGCGTGTTATATGTTCGCGTCACCTTATGGCAGCGCACCTATCAAGGCCATAAAAGACCAGGCAAAACTCTTGGGGTTTGAAATAGGACCGGATCAGGATGTGTCGCTCTTTGCGATCGATACCAAGAGTCAGGTTATGGGCCTCAAGAAATTCAAGCCGGATGTGGTTTGGCACGGCAACACCACCATGTCTGTGGCGGCCACGGTGCGGGATGCCTATGCCCTGGGCCTTGGCGCGGACTGGATCATCAATAACTGGGGTTTTGATGAAAACCTGCCCCGTCTGGCCGGAGAGGCGGCAGAAGGTGTGATGGGGGCTACTCCATGTGCCTTCTTTGGGCAGAATTATAAGAACATGGACCTTGTTGTTTCATCAGCCCAGCTTTACAGCCCCGGTATTCCTGTGGGAAAAAGGCTGATCCGGACTGTTCAGGCATGGGGGGATGCCCTTTTGATCTGGGAGGCCATGAAACGGGCCGATAAAAAAGGTGTAGATTTAACCAAGAAAGGCTGTGGCCCTGGGATTATGAAGGAAGGGTTTGAAACAATGCGCAATTTTGATATCGGCCTCGGTGCCTCACCGATCAGCTTTACCCCTACGGATCACAGGCCCACAACTGGTTGTCTTATCCAAGAGTGGAAAGGCGGAAAGTTCGTGGAAGTGGAACGAGTTGACCTGAAAAAGAGGTGGCCGAAACTGTGGGCGACGAAATGGCTTGGATGGTAGCCTTTTAACAAACTCACCCCTGGAGGTAGGGTCTTGGAGACATCAGATGCGATACTCAAGATCAATAATATCGAGGTAAAATACCACGAGGTTATCTTGGTGCTCAAGGGCGTTTCCATCGAGGTGCCCAGGGGGGGGATCGTTGCACTCCTTGGCGCCAATGGCGCGGGCAAGAGCACGACCCTCAAGGCCATGTCCGGCCTGCTAAAGACCGAAGATGGCGAGGTGACTGATGGTGCCATTGAATATGAAGGGCAACGCATCCACCACGAAAGGGCCGCAAAGATCGCCAAGGCCGGGATTGTTCAGGTCATCGAGGGCCGGAGGGTGTTCGAACACCTGACCGTTGAGGAAAATCTCAAGGTGGGCGCGCATCTTAGAAAAACCGGTTCGGTGAAAGATGGCCTTGAGACGGTATACCACTATTTTCCCAGGCTCATTGAGAAGCGTAGTGAGATCGCCGGATTTGTGAGTGGTGGAGAGCAGCAGATGACCGTCGTGGGAAGGGCCTTGATGACCGAGCCCAAACTGGTGTTGTTGGACGAGCCTTCCATGGGTCTGGCCCCCATGCTCATACATGAAATCTTTAAGATCATCATGAAGCTTAATAAAGAGGAAAAAATCTCCATCCTCCTTGTGGAGCAGAACGTCAAACTGGCCTTGACCGTGGCGCCTTATGCCTATGTCATGGAGACCGGCAGGATCGTGATGGATGATACCTCTGAGAAGTTGAGCGAGAACGAGGATATAAAGGATTTCTATCTTGGTATGGGTGGTGGTGGAAAAAAGAGCTTTCGCGATGTAAAACACTACAAGCGAAGAAAAAGGTGGTTGAGCTAATTTAGAACACATTCCAAATCGGAAGTCGCCCCTGTGAAGCCTGCTCAGCACTTGACAGGGTAGGGAATCGGGAGTGAGGAATTCAAGATCTTTTCTTTTGCGACATCCGACATCCGAAATCCGAATTCCAAATAAGGGAGGTTTTCTATGAAGAAAAAACTGGCTTTTATGATGGTTCTCATTTTCGGCCTCAGTGTCGCCCTAATGTCCTGCGTCACGATAAAGGTCAAGCCCACTGCGGCCAATCTCAAGAACCCGGTTATTAAACTGGAGTCTTTCGAGGTGCCTCAGTATGATGGTTATTGGTATATTTCAAACAAGGTCAAACCTACTAAGGGAAAAGCCGATAATAGGGGCGCCCCCTTACCACTGAGCTTTCTATTCAGTGTTAAGAACCCAAATGCCTACCCGATACTGCTCGAGGGTTTTACGTTTACCGTAGCCTTTGACAAGGACTTTGATTTGGTAACCCTTAACAACAACGACTCCTATTGGATTCCGGCCGGGAAGACGACTCATGTGAGGGCTACCACGATGATCACGACCCGTTCCGGCCTCTTGAGCCTGCTGGTGACGGGCGGCTTTAAGCTAAAGGAGAGAAAGTGGAGCCCCTGGGATGCCCTTGAGAGATGGTGGAAAGGGGTTCCCGAGGCTAGTGTTCCGGTCACCGTAAAGGAAGGTTCGTTCGCTTTTTCAGCCAATGGTGTGACCAAGGTGATTGCCTTTGAAGCGACATATCCGTAAACACTGACCTATTCTAACAAGGGGCCAGGTCTCAAGACCTGACCCCTTGTTTTGCGGGGAGGATTATGGGACTTTACGACTTTACCTTTTACGACCTGATAAACCGTAATGCGACCAACCACAAGGAAGAGGACGCATGGTTCGAGGTGGATGACGAGCGGACTCTGACCTTTTCCGAGTATAAGGAAAAGGTTGACCTGCTTGCCTGTGGCTTGCGCAAGGCCGGGATCGAAAAAGGGGATCGTATCGGGATTCTGGGAAAAAATAGCCTTGAATACTTTCTCCTATATGGTGCTGCAGCCGGTCTTGGGGCTATCATGTTGCCCATCAACTGGAGGCTCTCTGCAGATGAGGTGGCATTCAATCTGAATGACTGCGAGCCCAAATTGGTGTTTGTGGATCAGGAGTTTCAGGGAACCGTTGGCGGTCTGAAGGATAGACTTCCATCCGTGAAAAGCTATTTTAGCCTGGGACCTGAAGGAGGGGAGTTTTCAGATTTTGGGGCTCTGTTGGATCACCAGGATGCCTTCGAGCCGGAAAACGTGTCCACGGATGATGGCTTTGTTATCATCCACACGGCCGCTGTGGCCGGCAGACCCAGGGGGGCCTTGCTGAGCCATGGCAATGTCCTGTGCGCGGATATGCATTTTGGATACTTTTTTAATCTCACGCCTGATGATGTGCATCTTAATATCCTGCCACTTTTTCATGTGGGGGGGCTCTTTATGGTCACCGCAAGCTTTCATGCAGGGGTGTTGAATGTCAATATGGGCAAATTTGATGCCACAAAGGCCGTGGAGATGATTGAGGAGAAGAGGGTATCCATGATGTTCACCTTTGCCCCCATCCTCTCATCCGTCCTTGAGGCAC
>JAUUVE010000199.1 GCA_030589715.1 Desulfobacteraceae bacterium
AGAATTTGAGCTTGTTTTCAATAAACATGGGCGAAAACCTGGCACCACTACTGAGAAGCATGAGATCTTTGACCCGATCGATAATAACCAAATGTCCATCCGGAGTAAAATAGCCCGCATCACCAGAATGGAGCCATCCATCTACGATGGTGTCTCGGGTGGCCTCCTCGTTTTTGAGATACCCCTGAAAGAGTCCGGAGCCCCTTGAGATAATCTGCCCCACACCCTCGCCATCAGGCTCAAAGATTGAGATCTCGGCCGCAGGTACAGGAATGCCCACAGAGTCGAAGTTGATGTCCCCGTCACGGTGTATGGTAGAGTATCCCGCCACCTCTGTCTGTCCGTAAATCTGTTTCAGGTTGACGCCAAGGGCATGAAAGAACCGAAAAACATCGGGACCCAGGGCGGCGCCCCCGGTCATGGCGGAGCGGACCTTGGAGAAACCCATTCGATCTCGCAAGGCCCTGAACATGGCGAAGTACGCGATCCAGTAGAGGATTTTCCAGCCTAAGGGGGGCTTCTTCTTCTCAAATTTGAAGTCTGCCCAGCGATATCCAATGGGAAGGCACAGGTCATAAACGAGGCCCTTAAAAAAGGAGGCGTCCAAATGCTTCACCATCACCTGACGGGATATCCCCTCCCACATCCTGGGTGAGGCCACCACTAAGCTTGGCGCGATCTCGTAAAGGTCGGCTGTGGCTGTTTCCGGTTCCTCTGGGAAATTTACGGTAAAACCCGAGTAAAGGGCGGAAAAGACGCTTAGGGTCTGTTCCACGATCCAAGGCAGGGGAATAAATGAAAGAAACTGGTCATCCGGGGACTTGGGATCCACCTCATTCAAGGAAGCCACCATGCTCACAATATTTGCATACGTGAGTAGAGTTCCCTTGGGGTTTCCAGTGGTTCCCGAGGTATAACAGATTGTGGCCAGGTCACTCTCTTTAATGGCACTAATATTTTTGTCGAACAGATCCGGTTTTTGCCCATGCATTTCCCGGCCAGCCCGCTCCACCTCGTAATAATAGATCAGGGTTTCGTCTTCGTAGTCCCAAAGCCCCTTGGGATCGGTATAGATGATTTTCTTGATCCGGGGCAGTTTCTCCTTCAGATCCAGGATCTTGTCCACCTGTTCCTGATCTTCGGCCACAATCATGGTGGCCTCGGCATGATCGATGATATACGTAACCTCACTCAGGATGGAGTCCTGAAATATGCCAAAAGGAACCCCCCGGGCCGCCTGTGCTGCCAGCTCAGCATAAACCCATTCCGGGCGGTTATTGCCTATGATCCCCAAGGTGTCTCCAGGGCTGAATCCTAATGAGATGAGCCCTAAGGAAAAATCACGCACATGTTCCAGATACTGTTGCCAGGTCACTGACTGCCAGATGCCATATTCCTTTTCACGGAGGGCAACGCGAGAGTCACCAAAACGTCTCGCATTCCTGACAAGGAGCGATGGAAGGGTTTGGTGAATTTCTTCGGTATAGGATTTGGGTGAATTCATTTTAAAGACGCGAGTAGGTTTTTTGATCTTCACCTAAGTATGCCCTGATCACCTGGGGGTTTTTCTGGATGTCCTCAGGAGAGCCTTCAGCGATCTTCCTGCCGAACTCCAATACACATACGCGATCTGAGATATCCATGACAACCCCCATGTCATGTTCCACAAGAATAATGCTCACTCCCCACATGCTGTTCACATTGAGTATAAACCTTGCCATGTCTTCAGTCTCTTCTAAGTTCATACCGGCCATGGGCTCGTCCAAGAGGAGGACATCAGGGCGCATGGCCAAGGCCCTTGCTAATTCAACTCTTTTCTGAAATCCGTAAGGGAGGGTCCCCACCACCTGCTTCCTGATGGCCTCGATCTCAAGCAGATCAATGATCTTTTCCTCGATCTCTTTTCTGAGTTTCAGTTCCTCACGAAGGGTTCGACCATAATAGATAATGTCGGAAAAGATGCCTGATTTAAGAAAGGTATGACGCCCTAACTTGATGTTGTCCAGCACGGTCATCCCTTTGAAAAGTTCGATATTTTGAAAGGTGCGGGCAATACCCCGTTTTGCAATGGCATGGGTAGGGACATGGGTGATGTCCTCCCCTTTGTAGGTTACACATCCCTTCTGAGGGGTGTAAAATCGACTGATGCAGTTCAAGAGGCAGGTCTTGCCAGCACCGTTGGGGCCAATAATGGCAAAAAGCTCACCTTTGATCAGCTTGGTGCTTATTTCATTGAGTGCCTGTATCCCCCCGAAAGCTAAGGACAGGTTCTCAATCTGTATGATCGCTTCATTGCTCAATCTTCGACCACCAACGCCTACCTTAGGAAGCCTGGAAATATAGGTGCCTGTTTTTCAGTAAAGACTCGTTTTGTGCGGTCTTGGGTTTTCAGAATGAAAGAGTGAATTCTATTCAGGCCCCGGACTATAAAAGAATGAAAACCTACTGTCAAGGGCATGGAAGAGGCCATCTGTTGGAGACCTTGTTATCCCCCGCCATTCTCCCGCCTAATCTTCTCCAGCTGTTCGGTGTACCAATCTATCTGACGACATACACCTCTAATAATCCGGACCTCCCTGGCCCGCAAGGGGAGCGTTGATAGGAAACGCCGGATGTTGAGCATCCAGTGTTCCGGGGAACTCCCGGTTGCGGTCTTGAGGACACGGGAGAGATCGCAGTTCTTGGGATTTACCAGTGCGAGGCGGGTGAGGCCCATATTGTCCATGGCGCGGGCAACGGAACCGATGTTCTCGGGGATTTGAGGGTGTGAAAGTATAATGCCTATATTTTCAAGCCTTACCTTACAGCCCTGAAGCACATGCTGGCATTGGTAGATATATCATACAGTTTTGATGGTGGAAAGAATAAGCCCTAATTTCACCTATTAATCAAAAATTTTTGATACGTTTATCTTATTGAAATTACTGTCTAAACATAACCAACCCCTACCGCATTGGACATTAAACATAAACTAACCTATTGACAAACTATCCATAGATCGTATATTATCGTTATTATATTAAATTTCCATGATCCACAGAAGCTTGCTGTTGGTCGTCAATATAAACTACTGAAAGGAGGCTATCTATGAATATAGAACTAAATGAACTACGCGAAAAGTTACACGCCGAAAGACAGCAACTCACAGAAAGACTTAATGAGACGGATAAGCAATTAGCGTCTATTGACACCGTACTTGATTTATTGAAATCACAAACAAGTCAAGCCGACAAATCGCAACTACCCCTATTAAACGTAAGACCCATTTCATATAGACTTAGTGGTGTATCATTCAAAAATGCAGTTGATACAATCTTGAAAGATGATCCATCAAAATGGTGGAAACCAAAAGAGATTTTTGACACGATGTTGAAAGAAGGGTTTGAGACTAATTCTAAAGACTTTAACAATGTTGCTCGAAATATGTTAATGCATATGCGAAAAAGAGGAGAAGTTGATATAACGAAAGCAAGACGTGGATATATGTATAAGTATAAAGAAAAAGACTCTGTCTCCCATATGGCTGAGACAGAGTCTAATGTTGAGAATGGAGGGTTGGGCGAGCGGTTGAAGCCGACCGACTTATAATCGGATGTACGTGTCGCACCACCTACCGAGGGTTCAAATCCCTCACCCTCCGCCTAATAAAGCCGCTGTAACTTAAACGGTAAAGCAAAGACCCTCGTCAAGTCTTAATAGCGGGTTCAACTCCCGCCAGCGGCTCCATTATTTTTGAATATAGTACAGATAACCTTTTTTGTCAATTATTATTTAATCTCATTCAGAAGGACCTGCAGTTCGAGGAGCATATAGAAAATGCAATCAAATCAATACTGCCTAATACGAAACGCATAAGGGCTGGTCATTCTGGAAGGCTGTCATTAACAGTGGAGTGGTATTTTAAAAAATTCGAAAAAGCACCTTTTTACTTGAATGAAATGTCTGACGGTACAGTGCGAATGCTCTGCTGGACGTTCCCTAGGCACTAGACATATGGCTTCTTAAAGGAGGTATCTTATGAACTGTTTTGTGATTAAAGAGCTTGAGGCAAAAAACGTTGCAGACGGGGTTGAGATGCGGGTTATCTCCGGCGAGAAGATGACTATGGTGTTCTTCAACCTGGATAAAGGAGTGGAAATCCCCGAACACTCTCACCCCCATGAGCAAATGGGGACGGTGATGAGGGGGTCAGTAGAACTGGTTGTTGGTCGTGAGAAGAGGACAGTCAAGAAGGGTGGTGCCTATCATATACCCTCTAACGTAGTTCACAGCGGGAGGTGTCTGGAGGCATCGTCTGAGGTGCTTGAGGTCTTTTCTCCGCCCAGGGAGGACCTTAAGACTTAACATCGGATTTTCAGGCCTCCGCCCTCCTCTCCTCCTCGCTACGGATTTCTCGTCTCAAGAGCTTTCCCACCTTCGACTTGGGGAGCATATCCCTGAATTCGATATATTGAGGGACCTTATATGAGACGAGTCTTTTCCGGCACCACCTGATGAGATCATAACCCGTAATACCCTTGATATCTTCCTTGAGGACCACAAATGCCTTAATCCTCTGCCCAACCCTCGGATCTTCCACCCCAACCACGCAAGAGGCTATGACCGCCGTGTGTTCCTGCAACACGGCCTCGATCTCCGAAGCCGATATTCGGTAGCCCTTGTGCTTTATGGTATCCACGGTCCGATCAACAAAATAGAGGTTACCCTCTTCATCCATGGACATGATGTCAGCGGTGCGGTACCACTTTTGCCCCTCCAGTTCAATAAAGGACTCCAGGGTCTCCTCAGGCTTGTTAAGGTATCCAATGACCATGTGATCGGATGAGACGAGTAACTCCCCGGGCTCCCCCAATGTAACAGGGTCCAGGGTCTCAGCATCCACGATCTTGACCCTCTTGCTGGCCACAATGGTCCCCACGCTCCTTGGTGGATTGTCAATGTCCACAGGGCACATGGATACACCGCCGCAGGTCTCGGTTGCACCATATCCCTGGTAAATGACCTTGTGGAATTTTTCGTACCATCGCTTTCCCACCTCAACAGGAAGCACATCTCCTGCGCTGTACCAGTACTCCACCGAACTCAAATCATACTGGTCGAGCCGGTCGTGGTCC
>JAUUVE010000041.1 GCA_030589715.1 Desulfobacteraceae bacterium
CAATAGCCGTTAGCCACAACTTGATACGTTCGGTAGTGCCCGTCTGGGGCGCCAAAATCTCTTCGATTACCTCGCGCTTCTCGTCAAAGTCCCGATGGCCCTGCTCACGGCCTTTGAGCCGATCAGAAACCTGGCAAAAGAAATGGTAGAGTTTCTCGCACCCTTCGAGAAAGTCACTCCGGTTGGATCGATCATGCCGTTTGTCCAGATTGTGATAATCGTATTTGAAGCTCCATTCCAAATAAGGAAGATCCGGGTAAGTGAGTACCGCGCCGTGCCCTAAGGCCGACGTTACTCCCTCCGCAAACGTTCCTGCAACTACCTCCTTTATGTCGCTCCAGAGGTCAGAGAGGGGGGTCCACGGGTTATACTTCCTGAAAAAGGATTTTTCCTTCTCTTTGAGATACTTCTTGGTGCCGGGGTCTGCGCGTTTGACTCTGATAGAGTGTGCATCCACGGCATTCAGAGGGGAGCCGACCCCCGAGAACCCCCAGTGGGAAAAGGTGTCGGCGTAAACATGGGCGGTTATGCCGATCAACTCCAGACCGAAACCCTTGGTCCCCGCCACCTCCAGGTGATGGTCCAGCATCTGATGGGCAAGAGGCCCATCCTTTTCACATACAAGATGTTCCGCTAATCCATCTCCCGTTCCCCCGGGCAGGAAATGGAAGGGCACCCACACCTTGCGCTGGTCAACACGATCCAGATTCTGTATCTGGCCGGCATGGTGCGCGGTCACCTCGGACTCCAGCCTGCCTCCCAAAGGATTCATCCGTTCTTCCATGCTCACCGAATCATCCACATACTGGGAGGCATAGGCAATAATCCTGGCGGCCCGGGAGCCAATCCCTGCCATGCGGGCCAGGCCATACACTCCGTAGTAATGCATATCGATCTTCATGATCTCGCCCCGCCCCTATCACATCTTTTGGGGGCCCGCACCTTTCCACTTTAACCGGATGCCCCCCGCCCGCTACCTGCCATGCGGTTGAAACATGTGGGGTGAATCTCTGACTTCTTTCTAGTAGTCATAAACTCGAGTCTCGATTGTTACATCTTTATGGGTTCTTAACTGTCACGACGATGAGGTCAAAAATGGAAGACCACGTCAAAGGTTTCAGGACGGTGTTGGCTCCGAGACTGGATACAAGGCTCCTCCCCTCCTTTTCAAATTTGGGTGCAAAGTATACTGTATTTTTCTTAAAGTTTGATCGAGGGGCAAAACCGATCAGCCTTATCTCATAATCCATGCCCATAAGCCTCTTTGCCATCCGTTTGGCAGAGCTCAAATTGCCGTCTCCACTGAGCACCTTGATCTTTAGTTCCCGCAGATCCTTCTTTTGTGTAAACCTTTGTAGCCTTTCTTTGAGCAGTCTGTTTTCGTTCACAATTTTTTGGTTTTCTTCTCTTAACTTCATTAACTCTTCATTCAGGGCCCCGCTCTTGACTTCCACCTTTGCAATCTCTCGCAAGTTCTCTTTCCTGATCTCTTCATTTTCCTTCTTTAGGATATCTACTTTTTTCTTCAAGTTTATATTTTCCATCCTCAGCCTAGTTACCTCTTTGGCAACTTGCTCCTTGCCTGCCTCTGTTTCCTTAACCCCTTCCTTTGAGTCACCTTTAAAAAACCCTAGGGCTCCACAGCCTTGAAAGACAGGCGCCACAAGTACAAAAAGGACCAATAAGCATACTCGAAACATAGTCACCTCCGTCTTGAGAATCCCGTGGTATCTCATTTGCACTGTCAGGCTACTGATTTTATCTGTCAAAAGTATAGGTCGTCAAGAAGTTTGACCTCAGAATTCTGCCCTCTTGATCTTTCGGTAATAGGACTCCGAGAGGTAGATGGCCGCCATGGGATTGTGGCCGGTCACTCGGTCTTTGACCCCCAGGACCGTAATGGGCGCCTGGGCGTATTTGAAAAACAGGGAGTCGTGCCCCACGCACAGGCCCAGCACGACATTGAATTCGGTTCCCTTATGATTAAGTAACTTGGCCTGGTAAATCGGGTTGCACATGGCTTCATCAGTGCCCTGATAGATCTTCTCCTCGTCCTTAATCCCTATCTCTTCCTTGGGTGTCCTCCCCGCCTTGCAGACCACAGAGACCACTTCAAATCCGTGGACCCGGAAAATCTCCTCCACTATGCTGGCCTCTCTGGCCAAACCGATGCAAAAGGCAAGCCCAAGGCGCCTGTAGCCCATCCTTTGAGCAAACTCACAGACCTCCACAATACGGGTCTTTGTAGGTTGCATTATGTAAGGCCTCTGGTTCCGGTTGGCATAACATTCGGCCTCCTGGATGGAACTCTGCCTGGCGAACTCCTTTATTTCAGACACCCCATATTCATTGTTGGCCTCCACCAGAAGCTCCCTGTCGATCAAAGTGGGACACCCTTTTGAACCCAGCCCCTCTTTGGTAAAACAGACCCTCTTTTGCGCCTCCTGCTCACAAGAGGCACAAGCCGGCATAGGGACATGCCTATCTTTCATGAAAACCTCCTCTTAAAATGTTCGTTTCATGCACCACGTCGATTCGAAACCAAATGGAAAGTCTCGAGAAGCCGTTCTTTGTTTTGAACTAGATGAGCAAAAGAACTAAGTTTGTAATCAGGCTGCTTGCACGGGGCAGGGAAGAGAGCTTTGAGGGCAAAGATAACCGGGGCTATTTCTTTGAATGTAAACCCAACTTATCTAGCCTATATCTCATGGATCTCATGCTGATATCCAAGAGTTCCGCGGCCTTTTGCTTTGATCCATGGGACATTTCCAAGGCATAAATGATATAGTTTTTCTCTATCTCAGCCATGACCTCATCAAGTTTAACGCCATTAGGCCCCATATCGTGCTGTCGTCTCATTTGTTTCATTCCCTTTCCTCTGAAGTTGGAAAGGGTAAGGCTTTCGGGTAAGACAATATTGGAGGCCTCAAGGGCAACGCTTCGTTCAATTATATTTTCAAGCTCTCTCACATTCCCAGGAAAATAGTATTGCCCAAGGAGGTCCATGGCATAGGCAGAGACCTTCTTGATGTCTTTCTCAAGTTCCCTGGAATATTTTTCAAGAAAATGCTGGGCCAGTAGAGGCAAATCTCCCACCCTTTCCCTCAGAGGCGGTATGGCAATATTTATCACGTTGATCCTGAAATAGAGGTCTTCCCTGAAAGTTTTCTCTATCACCTCCTTTTCCAGGTCCTTGTTGGTGGCTGATATCAATCTTACATCAACGCTCTTCTCCTCGGTGCCCCCTACTTCGGTAAAGGTCCTCCCCTGAATCACCCTGAGAAGTTTGACCTGAATGGTCGGCGACAGCTCCCCGACCTCGTCAAGAAAGACCGTTCCACCATCTGCCACCCCAAACAGGCCTTCCTTATTGGTGGTGGCCCCTGTAAAGGCCCCTTTCTTGTAACCGAATAGTTCGCTCTCAATAAGACTTTCCGGGATTCCTGCACAGTTTATGACCACAAAAGGCCTATCATTTCTATCGCTTAACTTGTGTATAGCCCTTGCCACCAGTTCTTTTCCGGTTCCGCTCTCACCTGAGACAAGGATATTGCTCTTGGTCCGTGAAACCCGCTTTATGAGATCGTAGACCTTCCTCATCTGAGGGCTGTCTCCAACCAGGCAGTCAAAGTGATAGCGCTCCTTTGAGGGTTCCTCCTCCCCTTCTCCACCAGATATCCGTCTCGACTCCAGGGCATCTCTGACTATCCCCTTTAAATCATTCACCTTGAAAGGCTTTGGTAGATAATCGTATGCCCCCTCTTTCATGGCCTCCACGGCGGTCTGGGCAGTGGCAAAGGCCGAGATCAGGACTACGATGGTATCAGGGGCTTTGGCCTTGGCCTTTTTCAAGACCCCGATTCCGTCAATATCTTTCATGCGGATATCGGTGATGATCAGGTCAAAGGTTTCCTTGTCTAAGATTCGAAAGGCCTCTTCCCCACTTTTTGCAAGGGTGACCTTATAGCCTTCCTTGGTCAACATGATCTCTAAGAACTCTCGCATACTCTTATCATCGTCGACAACAAAGATGCTATGCCTCTCTTTCCCAGACAATCTCCCCTCCAATCATAGTCAGTTCATTTCGCTCCCTTAGGGTCTTCCCAACAAAAGGGGAATTCTTGCTCTTTGAAAGGATATTCGCCTCCCCAAGGAGATATTCATATTCCGGATCTATCAATGCCAGATCGGCCTTGGCACCCTCCTCTAAATGGCCTGCCTTGGCCCCAAGTATGGAGGCGGAATTATAGGACAATTTCTTGATGGCCTCCGCCAATCCCAATACTCCCTCTCTGGCCAATTCCAAGGTCAAGGGTAACGCGGTTTCCAAACCGATCATTCCAAAGGCGGCCTTATCAAACTCCAACTCCTTCTCCAGGGTACTGTGGGGCGCATGGTCGGTTGCAATCAGGTCAATAACATCCTTGGAGAGACCTTCCTTGATCGCCCGCACATCCTCTGGGGTCCTCAGTGGAGGATTTACTTCGGCATGGGTATTATAGCCTATGACCGCAAAATGATCCAGGGTGAAATAGTGGGGGGCCGTCCACCACCTCAGAAGTTATCCCCACACCTCGATTCATGGGCCCTGGGTGCATCAATATCACATCTGGTTTTGCAAGGCTTAAGACATCTCTATTCATGCCGAAAGCGGCTATGGGATATATCCCCAATTATAGCGACCTTCAATCCTTTGATCTTTCCTTTCCTTTCCCGGATCGTGTATAGATCAAGCAAGGCCTGGGTTGGGTGCTCATTTATCCCGTCCCCGGCGTTAATGATCCCTGCTTCTACTCGGTTTCACAAGAGATGGGGGGCCCCGCTTGAAGAATGCCTTATGACAATTAGATCGGGGTTCATGGCCTGAAGGTTCCTGGTTGTATCTATAAGGGTTTCTCCCTTTACCATGCTACTTCCAGAAGCGGAAAGGCTGACAGTATCAGGGCTGAGTCTCTTTGCGGCCATCTCAAAAGAGGTGCGGGTTCTAGTGCTCGGTTCATAAAAAAAATTGACCATGCTCTTACCCTTAAGGGTGGGGACCTTTTTTTATGTCCCTTGTGGAAATTTCTTTTAGTGATACGGCCGTATCCAGGATAAGCCCAATATCTTCAACGCACAACTGCCCAATTCCAAGGAGATCTTTATGGTCAAATTTTCTCACCCTAAACTCCTCGAAAAAAAACCTCCTTGCCGATAGACCGACAAGGAGGTTTCCATTGTTAGTAAGATTCGTACTCATAGAGGACCTAGCTTCGTTCCACATCCATTTCCTTTTTACGTTTCCCTGTATCCGTATCTTTTTCGGGCACTTTGGCGGCCCCCTTGATCACCTTCGGCTTCTTCGTCTTCTTCTTGCCTGACTTCTCCTGTTCATCAGGGGTCAAGAGTTGAACCACGGAAACGGGGGCGCCGTCTCCCTTTCGCACCCCTTTCTTGATAATCCTAACGTATCCCCCTTGCCTGTCAAGATACCGATCCTTCAGTTCATCAAACAGCCTGTGGGTTACCGCCTTGTCTTTGAGATAGGCGAGGGCCTGGCGCCTTGCATGCAGATCGCCACGTTTGGCAAGGCTTATCATCTTCTCGGCAATAGGCCTAAGCGACTTTGCCTTGGCATCAGTTGTCTCTATCTGTTCATACTTGAGCAGGGAAGTGACCATATTCCTCAGCATAGCCCTGCGGTGACTGGGATTGCGTCCCAGTTGGTTTCCTGCCTTCCTGTGCCTCATTTGCCTGTATCCTTCTCTTTTGCTTTCGCCTTCCCCTTCTCCTTCTTCTCTTTCTTGCCCTCTTCCTTACTCTCTTCCTTTCCTTCTTCCGCTGCTTCTTTCTTCTCTTCTTCCTCACCCTCCTCGGGTGCCTTGGCGGGTGGGAAATTTTCCAGCTTCATCCCCAGGGAAAGCCCCATTTCCTCAAGGATGGCTTTGATCTCATTCAGAGACTTCCTTCCAAAATTCTTTGTCTTTAACATCTCTGGTTCACTCTTTTGGACCAACTCTCCAATAAGGGTGATATCTGCGTTTTGTAAGCAGTTGGCAGAGCGCACTGATAATTCAAGCTCAGAAACAGGTCTGAAAAGGTTCTCATTAAGCTTCTCTTCCTCTTCCTCTTCCTCCTCTTCCACTGGTTCTGGCTCTTCCTCAAAATTGATAAATGGATTCATCTGTTCCTTAAGTATCTTGGCAGCATAAGCGATTGCGTCTTCAGGCAGCACACTGCCGTCGGTCCAGACCTCCATAGTCAGTTTCTCATAATCCGTTACCTGCCCAACCCTGGCATTTGTCACCACATAGTTGACCTTCTCAACAGGTGAAAAAATAGCATCCATTGGAATAACGCCTATTGGTTGTTCTTTGGGCTTGTCCCTTTCGGCGGGGACATAACCCTTCCCTGCCATGACCACGATCTCCATACTCAGCCTTGCTTCCTTGTTAAGCGTCGCAATATGATGGTCAGGATTCAGTATCTCCACAAGGCCATCCGTTTCGATATCGCCAGCCTTGATTTCTCCTTCCCCTTCTCGAGTCAGGTGAATCACAGCTTCCTCACCGTCAACAATCTTGAGCTTGACCTCTTTGAGATTCAGAACAATGTCGGTCACATCCTCATATACCCCAGGAATAGTAGAAAATTCATGAGATACACCGTCAAGCTTAACAGAAACAATTGCCGCTCCTTGCAGGGACGAAAGCAGGATGCGCCTTAGGGAATTTCCAATCGTGATCCCAAGCCCCTTCTCAAGTGGCTCGCATATGAATTTCCCATAGTAGTCTGTATAGCTGTCCTGGACGATTTCAATGCGCTTGGGCTTAATTAGCTCCCGCCAATTCTTACTTCTTAGATCTACCAAAAAAGCCTCCCCATCATCTTGTTAACAAAAGGATATAATACGATTAAGCCTCTATAATCCACTGTGAATTATTTTGAATACAATTCCACAACGAGCTGTTCCTGGACGGGCATTGTGAGGTCTTCTCGATTGGGAAGGGCTTTTAGTGTTCCCTTTAAGTTCCCCTTTTCAACTTCGATCCAGTCTGGGATTCCTCTCCGGACAACAGTCTCCATGGCTTCTCTGATAAAGGGTACCTTGCGACTCTTCTCTTTCACCTCAATCACATCTCCTGGCTTCACAAGGTACGAGGGAATATTCACCTTCTTATTATTCACCAGGAAGTGGTTGTGCCTGACCGCTTGCCTTGCCTGATTCCGAGAAGTAGCAAAACCCATTCTGTAAACCATATTGTCCAAACGGGATTCAAGCAGTAACAAGAGATTTGTGCCGGTAATGCCTTTCTGCCTTTCCGCACGGTAATAATACCCCCTGAACTGCCTTTCCAAGACACCATAGATTCTCCTGATCTTCTGTTTCTCTCTTAGTTGAACCCTGTAATCGGAGTGTTTTCCCCCACGTCTCTGGCCATGTTGTCCAGGCGGATAAGCCCTTCGCTCAAAGGAGCACTTATCACCGTAACAGCGGTCACCCTTCAAAAAGAGCCTCAGATTCTCTCGCCTACATAACCTGCATGATGAACCAGTATATCTGGCCAAGTTTAGCCCCCAGTGTTTGTTTATTCGTTGTTTACCTTAAGTATTTAGTCGCTCACATAGAATTCTGGAACCCAAAATCCAAAATCCTTAGACTCTCCGCCTCTTAGGAGGTCGACAGCCGTTATGGGGTATTGGCGTTATATCCCGTATGGACGTAACAGTGAACCCCTCCACCTGGAGGGAGCGCAGGGCTGCTTCCCTCCCTACGCCTGGCCCCCTGACCCTCACCTCAGCAACCCTCATTCCATGCTCCATTGCTTGCCTGACGGCATTTCGCCCAGCCAATTGAGCGGCAAAAGGGGTGCTCTTCCTCGAACCCTTGATCCCACCCCTGCCTGCACTTGACTGGGCAATTACATTTCCGTCAAGATCCGTGATGGTCACTATGGTATTATTAAAGGTGGATTGTATATAAACGATACCTGTAGGCACGTTCTTCTTTTCTTTCTTGGTCCTGCTTTTCTTTCTCGCAGCTTTTGCCATCCTCTTCCCTCAGATTCTATTTTTTCCTTTTCCCCATAACAGACCTGCGAGGCCCCTTACGCGTCCTGGCATTGGTGCTGGTCCTCTGGCCCCTGACAGGGAGGCCTCTTCTGTGCCTCAGACCGCGATATGCACCCAAATCCATTAATCTCTTTATATTCATCGATACTTCGCGCCTGAGATCCCCTTCCACCTTATGCTTCTCGTCAATAATCTTCCGGATGCTGGTAATCTGTCCCTCAGTGAGTTCATCCGATTTGGTATCCCAGTCTATACCCGCTTCGCTAAGTATGCTCTGAGAAGAGCTCCTGCCTAAACCATAGATATAGGTCAGGGCAATCTCAATCCTTTTTCTCCTTGGTAAATCAACACCCGCAATTCTTGCCAATCTCTAACCCCTCCTGCAACGTGACTGGTCGTTTGTCATTTCATGTTTCAACCTGCAATGGAGACACCAAACCGGTAATAAAGTCTTGTTGTTCCTAAACACAGCCTTACCCTTGCCTCTGCTTATGTCGAGGGTTCACGCAGATCACGCGCACGACGCCTTTTCTTCTTATTATCTTGCACTTATTGCAAATGGGCTTAACCGATGGTCTCACTTTCATGATCCTAAAGGTCTCCTCGTCTACTTTGTATAGCTATAAGAGGGGGTTCTGACAAGACCCCCTTTTGGGGTTCGAACCATTTCCAAATCCCACCTATTTCTTACCGCGATAAACAATGCGGCCCCTAGTCAAATCATAAGGAGATAACTCCACTACCACCACATCCCCTGGGAGGATCTTAATAAAGTGTTTCCGCATCCTACCCGAAATATGACCCAAGACCCTGTGACCATTCTTGAGCTCGACCCTGAACATGGCATTTGGTAAGGTCTCGATCACGACCCCCTCGACCTCAATAGCCTCTTCCTTAGCCATATGCCCTTCCCTGTTCTCCAATGTCTGGCCCCAAACTCACGGCCAGTGCCTTTGATCGAAATATCCTGTTTTTTAAAAGTCAGCATCTGCGAGTCGAAGGCCATTCATACGGCTACCTCGCCCTCCCAAAACCCTTCTTCATAAACCCTTCATAATGCCTTGTCAGCATATGTGATTCGATCTGATTGGTGGTGTCCATCGCCACACCAACCACAATCAGGAGTGCGGTCCCTCCAAAATAGAAAGGAACGTTTAATTGATAGATCAGAAACTGAGGTAATACACAAACGGCCGAGATATAAGTGGCACCTAAAAAAGTTAGTCTTGTCAAGACCCGATCAATATAATCAGCCGAATTCTTGCCCGGCCTGATTCCAGGGATAAATCCCCCCTGTCTTTTCATGTTGTCGGCCACATCAACAGGGTTAAAATGTACAGCAGTATAAAAATAGCAGAAGAAGAAAATAAAGGCCACATAGACCAAATTATAGACGATATGGCCAGGGGCCAGAAAATTTACAATATGCTGGAGCCAGGGAAATTCATCCACGCTCAGAAAATTGGCTATAGTAGCCGGAAACATCATGATGGAAGAGGCAAAGATCGGCGGAATCACGCCAGCCGTATTGACTTTCAAGGGCAGGTGCGTAGTCTGACCACCATACATCCTGCGACCCACTACCCTCTTTGCATACTGCACAGGAATCCTTCTCTGCCCCCTTTCAACAAATACGATCACACCTATGACACCTATCATGAGTGCAAGGAGAAATACAACGAAAAAGAGTGTGATTTCACCGGTCCCCATTAACCTGAAAGTGTTCGCCACGGCCACAGGAAAGCCTGAAACAATCCCGGAATATATGATAAGGGAGATCCCGTTACCTATTCCCCTCTCGGTGATCTGCTCTCCCAGCCACATCAGAAAAGAAGTCCCTGCTGCGAGTGTAATCACCGTGAGGAGCCTAAAGCCCCAACCTGGGAACGGAACAATCATGCCCCCCCCAGGGCCGGACATGTTTTCAAGGCCAACCGCGATACCAAAACCCTGGATAATACTCAAAATTACCGTGCCATTACGGGTATACTGGGTGATCTTTTTCCTTCCCTGCTCACCTTCCTTCTTTAGTTTTTCAAGGTGCGGCACCACAACGGTCATGAGCTCCAGGATAATCGAGGCGCTGATGTATGGCATGATCCCCAGAGCCATTACCGACATTTGACTGAGAGCACCACCCGTGAACATATCAAAGAGCCCAAAAAGTGTCCCCTCCCTCGCACTAAAAAAGGCAGACAGGGCTGTCCCATCTATACCGGGCGTTGGAATATGACACCCGACCCGGTAGACAACAAGCATCATGAGCGTGAAGAAAATCTTCTTTCTCAGCTCTGGAATCTTGCCAATATTTTGAAAGCCGCCTATCAATTCAGGATGCCCCCATCTAAATTACTTCAACCTTGCCGCCTGCGGCCTCAATCTTTTCCTTGGCTGTCTTACTCGCCATGTGGGCTCTAACAGTAACGGGGTGAGAGATATCCCCGCCCCCCAAGATCTTGATGCCGTCCTTCACCTTCTTGACCAGCCCGGCTTCCTTTAGCACATCCGCATCCACGCTGGAGTTTGGTGCAAAGCGGCTCAGATCCTTGACACTAATTATGTTGTATTGCTTCTTGAATATATTGGTAAAACCACGCTTGGGAAGTCGTCGCTGAAGAGGCATTTGCCCCCCCTCAAAGCCAGGGCGTGGCCCGCCTCCAGAACGTGCCTTCTGCCCTTTGTGGCCTCGGCAAGAAGTCTTTCCGTGTCCGGAACCTGGACCTCTTCCTACCCTCTTCTTCCCTTTTCTCGAACCCTCAGCAGGTGAAAG
>JAUUVE010000045.1 GCA_030589715.1 Desulfobacteraceae bacterium
ATTATGCAATGGATCTAACAAGCCAGGTCTGGGCCAGGGTTGCGGAATTCTATCAATTTAAAAACAGACGGAGCGTAGCGATGATCATAAAGAGCCTTAAAGAGAAAACCAAAAAAACTTCATGATTTGAAATTCCTTGTTCGACCTGCCCGCAATGCCTTTATGCAAACTCGGGATAGAGCCGCAATGTTGATGTTTGTGTCACATCTATTATTCAATCCCAAGCTCTTTGTATGGCAGTCGGGTATTCTGCGGTTCGAAACACTACTAAACCAAACTGGCTGTTAAAATTGGCGTTAATGCCATCAGCCCCCGACCCTTGTGAAACTGTATGATAGGCCTTGGATCGAAAAATCAGTCATTGTACTTGTTCGCCGGCTCGAAGAAGGGACTAAGGAATTGAGCAATAGAGACCTTTCTTGTCTGAGAATTGCAGTAAATGTCCCTGTGGATGGGACCTTTTCTTACGCAGTCCCAAAGGGCCTTGTGTCCAAGGCCAATGTAGGATGCAGGGTCCTGGTGTCTTTCAGAAACAGGAAGGTCACAGGTTATATATTGGAAAGGACAGCGAAAGGTTATGATAAAGAGCTAAAAGAGATTTTTGACGTGATCGATCCTGAACCGCTTTTCCCCAAGTCTCTGGTTCCTTTTTTTGAATGGATGGCGAGTTACTATATCCATCCCATAGGCCAGGTGATACAGTCGGGCCTGCCGGGCGGGCTCAACATAAAATCTTATAAGACTGCCTTGTTGACACAAGAAGGCCGCCGTGCCCTCGAAAGACTCCACTCCAATTCAGAACAGAGAAGGATCCTCTCCTGGATAAGAGATCACCCAGGGAAAGGCCTCCCCTGGCCCCTTCAAAAGGTCTCCGGACTTCAAAAAAAGGGCTGGTTAGTCGTAGAAGATCGGTTAAAGAAGGGACTTGGAGGGCCTCTTATAAGGAAGTTTGTAAGGGCAAAGGGGGGCATTGATCTTAGGACCGTTCTCTCAGAAAGAGGTGGCATATTAAAGGCCGGGAATGAGCTTCAGTTCCTGGAGACCGTCTTTAACTCCCATGGCATCCTCTTGAGCAAGCTGACGGGTATGTTCACCAATGGCTCATATCTGGTAGAGAAATGGATAGGGAAGGGGGTCCTGGAAAGTTACAGAGGGGCCGTCTATAGAAATCCCGCAGGAGAGATCATCTCTCCCTCTCCTCTCCCCCCTAAACTCTACAAACAGCAGGAACTTGTATTAGATCATATTAAGGCCTGTATTGACAAGGGTAGCTTTTCTACCTGTCTGCTTTATGGTGTGACCGGCAGTGGGAAGACAGAGGTCTATTACCGCGCAGCGGAGCACGTCATGGCTTTGGGACGACAGGCCATTATGATGGCCCCTGAGATATCCCTTGCTGTCTACCTTGAGGGGATTTTCAGGTCGAGACTCGGAGACCGGGTTGCTATCTATCATAGCGGCCTCAGCCAAGGGGAGAGGTATGACCAATGGATGCGGATAGTTAGGGGGGAGGTGGATCTGGTCATTGGGGCACGTTCAGCCCTCTTTTCGCCTTTACCCAGATTGGGTCTCATTATCGTGGATGAAGAACATGACTCCGCCTACAAGCAGGACAGGGGTCCACGCTATAACGCACGGGATGCTGCCGTGGTGCGGGCAAAGATGGAGAAGGCCTTGGTTATCCTTGGATCTGGAACGCCCTCTGTCCAATCCTATCAGAACGGGATTAGCGGAAGATATCATTTACTTTCCATGCCAGAGCGGATTGAAAAGCGGCCCCTGCCGGATGTTGAGATCGTGGACATGAAGATCACGGAGGATATGCGCTCCAAGAGGGAAATGATAAGTCCCAGGCTCAAAGAGGCCCTTGAGCAAAATCTTATGGATGGAAACCAGTGCATGCTTTTCTTGAACCGCCGAGGGTTTTATCGCGTATACCTCTGCCGATCATGCGGCCAATCACTTCGTTGCCCCAACTGTGATGTGGCCCTTATCTATCACCTTGAGGAGAATCGTCTGAGCTGCCACTATTGTGGTTATTATTCAGAAACCCGCACAAAATGCTCTTCGTGCGGGAATGAGGGGCTGAGGGCCTATGGGTTTGGGACAGAGAAATTGGAGTACGAGCTGAGGGAGTTATTCCCGGAGGCAAGAATTGCGCGAATGGATGCCGACAGTACCCGCAGGAAAGGCCAGGCCATCCAAATTCTAAAAAGGTTCGCCGAGCAAAAGCTGGATATCCTGGTTGGCACCCAGATGATCACCAAAGGCTATGATTTCCCGAACGTAACCCTTGTGGGTGTCATTGCCGCTGATCTTTCATTGGGATTCCCCGATTTCAGGGCCGGGGAGCGAACCTTTCAGGTCCTATCACAGGTCTCAGGTAGGTCAGGCCGGGGAGACCAAAAAGGGAAGGTGATTATTCAGACCTTTAATCCTGATCATTACGCAATAAGCACTGCCACAGCACACGATTATCAATCATTTTTCCGAGAGGAAAGGCAATTGAGAGAGCAATTGGGGTACCCGCCATTTTCCCATTTGGCGTGTCTGACGCTCAAAGGAAATAGTAAGAAGGAGACGGAAGAAGCCGCCCAGCAGCTGAATCAGGCAATCAGGGGTACCTTGGCAAAATGGCCCAGGAGGGGAAAGGAGATTCATGTGTTGGGACCGGCAGAGGCCCCGATCTCTCGACTAAAGGGAAAATATCGATGGCAGATCCTGGTCAAGAGCAAGAACGTTTCACTCATGCGTCATCTCTTGACCCGTGCGGAGCAGCTTAAGGGAAAGATATTTCAATCGAGCGGTGTGAGTCTCATCTTGGATATGGACCCCTATCACATGATCTGATCATGGCTACTAAAACCCCTTGCCTTACTGTGGGCTTTTGCGCTAAGGATAGTAACCTTTTTTCGGTTTCATGAAAACTTTATTGGTCACTTTGGCACATCAAAATTTTTTTTCTAAAATTGAGAGGACCTTTATGCGTTCTAGTTGGAAATTTCCCGTTTTGATCTTAGGCCTCATTACCGGTCTTGCCTTCTATTTAGGGTGTCAAAGAGAGGTTGAGGCCGGCCCCATGGCCCCCGATTTCACCCTGGCGGACCTATCCGGCCAAATGAAGACCCTATCGGATTACCGGGGACAGGTGGTTGTTGTGGATTTTTGGGCTACTTGGTGTCCACCTTGTCGTATGACCATTCCAATGCTGATAAAACTGCAGGAGAAATACGGCAAGAAGGGGCTGGCCATTCTTGGGATTTCCCTGGATGATCCACAGCAATTCCCGGATCAATATCTCCTTGCCTTTAAAGAAAAATACAAGATCAACTATACGATCCTTCGCTATACCCCAAAGGTGATGCAGGACTATTTTGCCACTGAAAGACCGGCCATACCCACCATGTTTGTAGTCGACCGAAAGGGTAGGATCAGGGACAAAATTGTGGGGTATCAACCTGACGCTCTTCGGAAATCTTTGGATAGGCTCTTTAAGTGATTCTCGATTTCCACACGCATGTATTCCCTCCTTTTTTCAGGGACGATAGAGCAGCACTCTTCCCCCACGAACCTGCCTTTGAAGCGCTTTACAGATCACCCGAGGCTAGACTTTCAGGAGTTACTGAGCTCCTGAGGAGTATGGATGAAGAAGGGGTTGAGAGGTCGGTCATCTTCGGGTTCCCCTGGGAAGAATTGGAGCACTACCGTAAGCATAATGACTATATCATCGAGGCCGTTCAGAAGCATCCTGAACGATTGACAGGGTTTTGTAGCTTTTCGCCCCTCTCCCCCGGGGGATTAAAGGAGGTAGAAAGATGTCTAAACTCGGGGCTTTCGGGTGTGGGAGAACTGGCCGTCTATGGTTCGGGCCTCTCTTCTGAAGTGACCGAGGCCCTGGACGAGGTCGCTGGCCTCTGTACCCGGTTCGACGTGCCCCTGCTGCTCCACACAAATGAACCTGTGGGACACCAGTATCCCGGAAAGACGTCCATGACACTAAACCAAATTTACTCTTTTCTCAAGGCCAACCCCTCAAATCGCATTGTTCTTGCACATTGGGGAGGAGGATTACTCTTTTACGGCCTCATGAAAAGGGAGGTAAGGGAGGTTTTTAAAAACGTCTGGTTTGACACGGCAGCATCCCCCTTTCTTTATAGCCCGGAAGTCTATAGAATAGCCGGAGAGATAATCGGTTTTGAAAAGGTCATATTTGGAAGCGATTATCCCCTATTGAGACCCCAGCGGTATTTCAAAGAGATTGAATCGGCAGGGCTTCCCCCTGAGGCAACCAAGGGGATAACAGGCTTGAATGGGGCCCGGCTCTTGAGACTATAGCACGGGACTTGCCCTAGTGTTATCCCTAGCTCAGGGGGTCTCTTCTTGATCGGAGTCTGTATGGTCTCCGTGGAATAGAGGTCGGGTATTTTGATTTCGCAACAATATTTTTCCAAATTGCGAGGTGAGTATGGAAGAATCAATAGAATTAAGAGTAGAAGACGGGATTGCGCTTGTGACCCTGAACCGGCCAAAGGCCTACAATGCCTTTGACCTACCCATGGTGCAATTACTGGCCGATAAGCTCGTTTCAGTGGCCTTAGATCCAGGAGTGTTGGGCGTCGTGATCTCGGGGGAGGGGAAGGCCTTCTCTGCAGGAGGCGATCTAAAATGGATAAATGACTATGGCGAAAACCATGGGGCCGCCTTTCATGAGCTGGCTGCTCGCTACCACCAGGCCATTTTGGAGATACGCCGGATGCCCAAGCCGGTCGTGGCTGCAATTAACGGCCCGGCTGCGGGAGGAGGCTTCTCCATTGCCCTTGCCTGTGATTTCAGGATCATGGAGGCCTCGGCTACCCTCAGACAGGCATACACTTCAAACGGCCTGAGTATTGACGGAGGCGGCACCTTTGCCCTGCCCAGACTGGTTGGATTGGCCAGGGCAATGGAGATTGCCGCTTTTGATCAGCCCATCAGTGCTGAAACGGCCCTTTCTTGGGGGCTGGTGACTGAGGTGGTTGAGGATGGTGAGGGTATGAAAAGGGCCATTCAACTGGTGGAGGATATGAAAAAGAGATCCCTCAGTTCTTTTGCGGCCTCAAAGAGGCTGATTACCGATTCCTTTGATACGAAATTCGAGACCCAATTGGAAAAGGAGAGAGAGCTCTTGTCCTGGTGCGCGGATCTTCCCAATGGAAGGGAGGGCATTGCGGCATTCTTGGAGAAGAGGAAGCCGGTCTTTGGCTCTCATGCATAGACGCAACAGAGGTGATATCGGCAGGCCCAACAAGAACCATGTATAGCGCATATTTTGGTCTAAGTGAAAATCCGTTTGCCCTCACCCCGGACCCGCGTTTTCTTTTCCTGAGCCACCGTCACAAGGAGGCGTTGGCCCATCTCCTTTACGGGATGGGGGAGAGAGGTGGTTTTGTGCTCCTTACCGGTGAGGTAGGAACAGGCAAGACCACCTTGTGCCGCAGTGTCCTGGAACAGGTGCCTGAGGGGGTAGAAGTGGCACTGGTCCTGAACCCCAAACAGACGGCCTTGGAATTGGTGGGCTCTGTGTGTGACGAGTTACATGTATCTTATCCGCCGGGGACAGAGAGCATTAAGGTATTGGTGGACCAGCTCAATCTGCATCTGCTGGAGACCCATTCAAGGGGTGGGCGGACAGCGTTGATTATCGACGAGGCCCAGAACCTCAGCATTGACGTACTGGAACAGGTACGCTTATTGACCAACCTTGAGACCACCAGACAAAAGCTATTGCAGATACTCCTCATCGGGCAGCCAGAACTTCAGGACATGATGGCCCGCCCCGAGTTGCGGCAACTGGGCCAGCGAATCACTGCCCGCTATCACCTGGCCCCTTTGCTCCCGGATGAGACCGCTTCATATATCCAGCACCGATTAGAGGTGGTGGGGTGTAAGAGGCAGCTGTTTTCCAAGGAGGCCCTGCGTCTGGCGCATAAGCTATCCGGTGGTGTGCCCCGCCTTATCAACATCATCTGCGACCGGGCCCTGCTAGGTGCCTATGCCAGGCAGCACGATGGTGTCGACAAGGGATTGGTGCGCAAGGCCGCATCTGAAGTGACGGGGCAAGGCCGGCGGTTAGGTCACCGTCGGCTCATGAGGTGGGCACTGGTGGTCTTGGTGCTTATGCTTTTGGGGGCAGGATGGAAATTCTTGCCGTGGCCGAGCCTTGTGGAGAATGCCCTGGAGGATGAGAAGGGAGCACAAATGTCCGAACAGGCGGCGGTACCTGAGCGAACAGGCAAGGATGTCCCGCCAGAGCCAAAACCTGGTCCCACGGAAGGGGAGGTTGCGGCGCCTGAAGATGCGGGAGGTGTAACAGCAGGAGAGGAAGCGATACTCGCTTACGAACCTGTCCTGGAGGAGGTCTCCTCAGCGATCGGTGACGGACTGGTCAAGCTTGATGAACTGTTGCGGGGCGGAAGTGTAAAGACAGATCCGGAGACAGCATTCGCTACCTTGTTTAGGTACTGGCACTCGGAATGGCCTGACTCACCTGGAACCCCACCCTGTGAATATGCCCCCAAAGTTGGCCTGAGATGCGTTAACAACAAGGGAAACTGGACGAGCCTTTGCCACCTAAACCGTCCAGCTGTCTTGGGACTGATCGATGACGCCCGGGAGCATCACTACGTGCTGGTCGCCTCTTTGGAAGATGGGGATGTTACCCTGGACTTTGGTAGTAAGCAGATAACCATGCCCCGTTCCGAGTTGGAGCTCTATTGGTTCGGCGACTTCACAATATTTTGGAAACCGCCTCCCTTTGTGGCCTCTTTACTCAAGGAGGGTGATACAGGTCCCGATATCCTGTGGTTGAGGGCACAATTGGACCGTGTGGAGGGGGTAGCTCCAGGATCGGAGGGGGAACCCGCCAAACCCTTGTTTGACGATAGCCTGAAGAGGCGGGTAATGAGCTTTCAGCGTGCATATTCCATAAATCCTGATGGAATGGTGGGAGAGCAGACATTTATCCAGTTAAATACGGCATTGAAAGATCCGTCCACACCTCTATTGTGCCGGGGCACACAATAGTAAAAGAGGAGGCAGATGTCATTTATCCTTGATGCGCTTAAGCGGGCCGAGCGAGAACGACGACTTGAGCGTCCACCTGATTTGAGCGCCGTCTACGAAGAGAGTGACCTGCCCCAGGGCAGTCGCTGGCCGTGGTTTTCGGTAGGCGTGGCCTTCCTGGTGGGCGCTGTGGTGGTGGCCTTGTTTCTGTGGCCAAAGACGCCGCCCCCGGAGGTCAGCAAGAGTGCGAAACCTGCCACGGAGGTCGCTTCCCGGCCCCCTGCCCAGGGAAGGCCCCTGCCGCAGAGGTCTGAGACCAGGCCTGCTACGCGTCAGAAGGTCGCATCCCGAGAAGGGGTGAGTCCCCCTCCTTCCTCTCCACCTAAGGCTCAACCCGAAGTTCGCCCGCGCTCAAAGGGCGCGCCTCAGTCCATAAGGCCCCAGGCCATTAAGGTCCCCACCATCGAATCCGGGGTACCTACCCCAACAAAGGGACCCCCGGATACCACCGCGGAACCTGCCGTTTCTGAGGAAAAGGTTTCAGGTTCAGGGCCTTCTGAGCCAACACTCCCCAAAATGCCAGACACCTCTACACCCCCGGCAGTTGCCGTTAAGGAGACGGTCCCATTGGAGCCGCCCGATATTCCCTCAGCCCCTCGGTCGAAAGCAAAGGAGGAACCCCTCAAGGAACCTGTGGAGGGGGTCCCTTTACTCAAGGATCTTCCGGACGAGATCCAGCAAAGGCTGGGAAAACTTGAGATCAATGTCCACGGCTACTCAAGGGACCCTGCGGAGCGTCTTGTTTTCATCAACATGCGTAAGTATCGTGTGCGGGACCGGATCGGGAAAGACGGGCCGGTGTTAAAAAGGATCATTCCCGGTGGTGTGAGTGTCGATTATGGAAAGGGGCAGGCCCGGCTGATGGTTAACAGATAGTGGACGTTCACAGGTTCAGAGTTCACCCAGTTAAATTTCCCGAAGGGAACCCTTGAACTTCTAAACCCCTGAACGGTTACAGCGCTAATACCATCAACCCCCGATCCATGTAAAAGCATACTTGGACGGTAAGATCATACCCTGTCATAATGGCTGAATTGCATGGTGAAGGTCCCACGGCCCTGGGATACCGATCTTAGGGAGGTGGAATAGCCGAACATCTTGGAGAGGGGGATACGGGCCGTCAGGACGGTGACCGGACCCTTGGCTGCGATCTGCTCGATCTTACCCTGCCTGGTATTTATGTCGCTGACTACCTCACCTGTAAATTCTTCCGGAACCAGAATTTCGGCCTTCATGATCGGCTCGAGGAGGAGTGGTCCGGCCTTCTGACAGGCATTCTTAAAGGCCATGGTTGTGGCCACCTTGAATGCCATTTCGTCGGAAAATGTCTCTTTTATCCGGACATCCAGAAGGCTTGTTTGCACATCAATAACCGGATAGCCCATAAGGACGCCACTGGTCTCCGCCTCCGAGATCCCTTGTCTGATTGCCGCCAGAAATTCTTCCGTGAGTTCAGGGCTCTCGCATCTATCGGCAAAACTATTTCCTGTACCCCTTGGCATGGGTGAGACCTCCAACTTCACGCCGGCAAAATGCTGTTGCCCCGCAATTTCCCGCTGGAAGACCTCCTCCTGGTCTGCAGCGCTTGTCACCGTTTCTCTGTATACGACCTGCGGTTTTCCATGATTGGTTTCCACGGAGAAGTCGCGTTTGAGCCGGCCGATTATGATCTCCAGATGTAATTCACCCATACCGGAAATGACGGTTTGTGCTGTTTCCTCATCGATTTTAAACCTGAACGTTGGATCCTCATCTGTCAGTTTGCTCAGGGCATCCAGTAGTCTGTCATGATCCTGCACCTTTTTGGGCTCCACGGCCACGGTGATGACAGGTTCGTTAAATTGCATGGGCTCAAGCAAGATAGGGCTTTCTTCAGAGCATAGGGTATCACCGGTGGTGGTCAGCTTAAGACCCATTGCCGCCACAATATCCCCTGCGGAAGCCTGCCCTATACGCTTTCTCTTGTTAGAATGCATCTTGAGGAGTCGGGCCAGCTTTTCTTTGGCCTTTTTCACCGGGTTGTAAATGAGCTCCGATGTCTTAACAGTGCCTGAATAGACCCGGATATATGTCATTTTTCTCCCCTGATCCATGATTACCTTGAAGGCCAGGGCAGAAAATGGTCCATTAGCGTTTGCAGGACGGGACTCCTTTTTCCCGGATGAGGGTATAACGCCAACAATCGGTGGAATGTCTACTGGTGAGGGAAGGTAATCAACAATCCCGTTCATTAAGGGTTGTATGCCCTTATTTCTTAAGGCCGAACCGCAGAAGATTGGGACCAGGTCCAGCTTCATGGTCGCTTCCCGGATGGCCTTATTCAGTTCTTGGATCTCGATCTCTTCTTCTGCGAGATATTTTTCCATTATCTTATCGTCTTGGTCGGCTAGGGTTTCCAGGAGCAGGTCTCTGTATCGGGAAGCCTCCTCCATTAATTCCGAGGGCATGGGTATTTCGTAGTATTCGGCACCCAGAGTCTCATCCTCCCATAAGATTGCCTTCATCTTAACAAGGTCAATAACTCCCTTGAAATTATCCTCAACCCCCCAAGGAATTTGGAGCACAAGAGGGAGCGCCCCAAGACGCTCCTTGATCATTTCAACGGCCCTGGGAAAGTCCGCGCCCACACGATCCATCTTATTTATGAAGGCTATCTTTGGCACCTCATATCTATCTGCCTGGTGCCATACGGTCTCAGATTGGGGCTCAACACCCCCCACAGCGCAGAAGACCCCTATTGCTCCATCCAGGACCCGGAGAGACCGTTCCACTTCGATAGTGAAATCCACATGACCAGGGGTGTCTATTATGTTGATTGCATGTCCCTGCCAATCGCAGGAGGTTACTGCAGAGGTAATAGTGATGCCCCTCTCCTTTTCTTCCAACATCCAGTCCATGGTGGCCTCGCCGTCATGGACCTCGCCCATTTTGTGAACGCGACCAGAGTAAAAGAGGATACGTTCCGTCACTGTGGTCTTGCCCGCGTCGATATGGGCGATAATGCCGATATTCCGTGTTCTTGTCAGTCTCTTGGCAGGAGGCATGGTGACTTAACCTATAAAATATGAACGCTATTCCCTGTGAGGCCCTATTCCGAACTGTGCTGTTAGATTCAGGGCAGTCCAAGCTTGTAAAGACCATATGCACCGCTCTATTGATCCGGGCGCAAATTTAAGGTATCTTGTCCCGGCTGTCAAGCCATAATGCCCGGAGGTTATATCTGGATGTTTACCCCGATGTTGCATAAAAATTCACCCGGGTGCACGAAATATGCTGCCATGCAAGTACAAAAATTAACATGAGTTAGCCTCAAAAAAGACGTTATAGGGCCAAAAAAGGCTGTATTCTCTCTGGAGTTTCAAAGATTTTAGACGGTTAGCTTGGCCCGACCCTCTTTACAACCTGCCATGCGAGACCTGAGAATATATGGAAAGAACAGGTTATTGGGGCTGTTCAGGGCATGGTTGAAGAAACAAAGAGAAGTTAATGGAAAAGGATTACATAGCCGGAAGAGGGAGGCAAAAGGACAGGGTGCAGGCCAGAGATTTACTCTGTTATTG
>JAUUVE010000337.1 GCA_030589715.1 Desulfobacteraceae bacterium
AGGCAAGGGGAATGATCTCGCTTATCTCTGGCGCAAGCCTGCCCTGGTGAATCACCACTATATCCACATCCGATTTGAGGCAGAGCTCACGCCTTCCATATCCACCTAAGGCCACTACAGCAAGTGCTTCCTGATTCGCCCCCCTGGCCCTTTCTTGGAAGTTTGCCGCGAGGAAAAGGGAGCGGATAAACCGGTCCATCAGATCGGCGTACCTCCGGGTTGTACGAAGACCCGAATCGCGCCATACTTCCTCCTTTATGATGGTTTCCCTGGAGACCAGGAAATTCCTGACTATTTCTTGAGAAGCGTTCAAAAGCTCAGATAGCGTCCCTGTCCTCTTCACCCGTGCGAATACGGACGGCCTTTTCAACGGGGGTGACAAATATCTTTCCGTCCCCTATCTCCCCGGTGTAGGCATGTTCTTTTATGACATCAATAATCCTGGGCACGAGGTCAGAGGGCACCACAACCTCAACTCGTATCTTGGGAAGAAAATCTACCACGTACTCTGCACCCCGGTAGATTTCCTTGTGGCCTTTTTGTCTTCCGAAGCCCTTTACCTCTGTGATGGTAATGCCGCTGACCCCCAGTTTCAGAACCGCATCCTTTACCTCGTCCAGCTTAAAAGGCTTGATAATCGCTTCGATCTTTTTCATGTCAATCCTCTCCTGAGAATGAGTTTAATCCCATTCCTCCAGACCGTCTTGATCCGCATCAGCCGTCTGTTTGGGCCTGACCTCTCGGTAAACCTCGTAAGGGCTCTTTGGTTTACCTTCTACTTTAAGAAGGTCTTCCTTAATACTAATCCCAAATAGTTGTTCATTTTCTCTCAGATAGGGAAGGATCAGATCCCAGCTCTTTTCTTGAAGAGAGACTATTTCCCCACCATTCAATTGCTGCTCCTCCACCAGGTGATGGGGATCTCGTATGTATATGGCGCCCCCAGAGGCCAAGGAAAAGAGATTGGAACCAGGGTATGGATTCGGCTGGGGACGAGCTCTTCCGTTATCATCAAACTCCATACCGTTTAAGACGACGAAGCCTCCTCCATTTAAGGGATCGCCGGCCATAAAGGATTCGGCCAGATAATCCAGGCATGTGCCGTTTATCACAACCCGTGGCCTGCCCACAGCATTGATGAGTGGGCGACCGGCGGCATTCCCCATAACATAGACTTCGCCCCCTTTGGCTCCGTACATAAATGTCTGGCCGGTGTCCCCGTAGATGACCATTTTCCCCGATTTCATAATCTGCCCCAGTTGATCCTGGGCATTGCCATGGACATAAATAGAGAGCCCGTCAATACCAGATCCCAAGTAATCGCCCGAACTGCCGTATATGTCGATGCGGACCCCGCCCGACTCGGGACCGAGTCCGCATCCGTGGAATCGTTGGCCCTTGAGACCAAACACAATGAACCGTCTCCACCCCCTGTAAAATGCCTCTGTCATTAGACGGCTGTCGCAGTTGTCTCCCTCAGGGGGAAACAGAGAGGCATCGATAGTCAGCACCTTTTCGTCGTATGATGGCCCCCTGAAAAACCCCCTGGTTTCCCAGTCGATCAGCCGGTAGGCCGATTTCTGACCTTCCCTCCCGAGTGACGGGAAACTGCGGAATATGGTCTCCATCGTTTGATGAATCATCTGGAGGATAGAGCGACGCTTTTTGTCATAGGTGGGATACCTCCGGTCAAGCAACCGGGTGAGGGCCGTCAAGGCCACCTCAGAATGGGCATCCCCCTTTAGTGCCCATTCCTTAATTTCCTTCAAGCAATCCACAAGGTCTGCATAGTCCCACTCCTTGATCCCCTCCTTTACATACTCATACAAGAGGTCGGGGCGTTGGAGTTCAAAAAAGCTGGAAATGTCAAACCGCTCCTTTTCATCACTCTCTACAAGATAGTAGACGCGGCCCGGGAGATAGGGCAACTGGCCCTTAGGCGCGCTTATCTCCCGGCCGAACTTGTCAACGCATGTCAGTTTTCGCTCGAGGTCCCCTTCCTCCCTTCTTTCCAGGTTAAAGATGAAGGCCCCTCCATCCGTGTGACTTCCCCCCCGCACATTCCAGTATCGGTCAGCTACTGTGCCCACACGGGGATCTTCATTAGCCAGGCTTTTTAGGGTGGCATCTATGGCCTGCTTTTCAGAGCAGATCAAACCCACCTGGACCTGTCCGTCGTGCAGGGCAAAGACCTGGGGTCTGAGCATGGCGGTGTCGGTAATTCCGATGAGCTGAAGACATCTGTGTTCCGTGTCATTTCGGGCAATAATGAAAAACCATGGGCCGTCCGGTGATCCATGAATATGGGTCGCCTGGATCGCCCGGTATATCTTTTGCTTATCAGCAGGCAACTGGTCAAAATCCCTCTCCATGGTGGGGGCAAGCGCCTCAATGACATATTCCAGGGGATACCCATAGGTACGGCTGTATAGGTCGAACAAGAGGACAGAAACCTCTGTATCCGTGAGAAATAGGGGATAGATGTTTCTCTGGCTCAGATATTCGGTTACAGAGTGGTAATTGGCAAAATCCCCATTGTGGACGAGCGCCTCGTTGAGGCCGACAAATGGATGGGCGCCGGCCGGATGCCAGACTCTTCCCTTGGTCGGATAGCGCTGATGGGCGATCCATATATGGGCCTTGAAGTCATCCAGTTTGTAATATTGCACCACTTGCTCTGCGTAGCCGACTATCTTGAGAATAAAGAAGTCCCGTCCGTGAGATAGTACAAAGGCCCTCCTCTCCCCGTGGGCATCGTAATATGTCCGGTTGATACGGAAGGTGTTCTGATAGACAAATTCGTCCTCCGCGTGTCTTTCGCCCAGGGCTTCCAGCCCGTTCTTGGAGATAAAGGATTTGAGGACCTGTGGCTTCACGCGAACGAAGTAACGGAAGACCTCCGGGGGCCGAACATCGAGACCACGGATGTCTCTATAATCGTCCACATGGGGTATACGCTCGGAGAAGTGAACACTAAAATAGGGCTCAATAAATCTTTGCTCCAAATCATCAATGGCCTCTTCCTGAAGCACGGCGATCTGAAGAATATAGTCTTCCTCAAGGATCTCCTCTGATACCCCGAGCATCTTATGATTGAATCCCATGGCCGCGATTCCGCCCCCCCGGCCATTCCCCCTGTTATGCATTTGCCTGGAGGGTTCAAAGATATGTTTTCCCCTTACCGGAATACTGCATGCAAACCCGGTAACCCCGCAACCCCCTTCGGCCTCTGTTTTATAATATGGCCTTGGGGGCAAAACGTTGACCAGAGGTCTTCTGGACTCAATAATTTTCTCTGCTGTCATATTTTTCTTCATTACAGAGACCTGACAACCCTCGCCATAATGTCACCCCACTATAGGCACTTTAGACACTTTCCTTCATATGGTCCAGATGAACCAGGCAGTCGGTGCGTCCAA
>JAUUVE010000386.1 GCA_030589715.1 Desulfobacteraceae bacterium
ATTTTCATGGGCTGCCTTTGCAGGTTACAGCCTCCTGGTTCTTGCCATGGTTATTCCCCTTCTCCTGAGGGGCTTGGGAGCCAAGAAGCTGCAGAAGGGCAAGGCCTCAAGCGCCCATCATTTGCCCTGGTGGGGGTGGATCGGGATCTTGACAGGCCTGATAACATGGGCCTTGGCGTGGACACGCTTTTCCTGGTTTGCAAGCTTTCAGCCACACACCTTTACCCCTCTCTGGCTCTCCTACATCGTTGTCATCAATGGACTGACATATAGACGTGATGGGCGCTGTATGATGACCGACCGGCCCGGATTTTTCCTCCTCCTCTTCCCGGTTAGTGGGGCATTCTGGTGGTTCTTTGAATATCTGAACAGGTTTGTCCAGAACTGGTACTATATTGCGGTTGCTTACAGCCCCTGGGAGTATTTATGTTACTCGATTCTTTCCTTTTCTACGGTGCTCCCGGCGGTCCTCGGAACCCGCGAATGGATGCTTAGGTTTTCATGGCTTGAAGAGGGCTTTGGGAATTTTGTGCCGGTCAGATCTTTGCGGCCCAAGACCCTTGCGTGGGCTGTCTTACTGATCTCCGGGGCCGGCCTGGCAGGGATCGGTGTATGGCCCGATTATCGCTTCCCTTTGCGCTGGGTCTCGCCTCTCCTTATTATTGTGTCCCTTCAGGCCCTTCTGGGGGAGCCTCATGCCCTGGGAGGTGTGGATCGAGGAGACTGGCGTCTTGTCATTTCCTCGGCACTGGCCGCACTTTTTTGTGGTCTTTTCTGGGAGATGTGGAATTATTTCAGCCTGGCAAAATGGGAGTATGCCATCCCTTTTGTTGATCGGTACCAGATCTTTGAGATGCCGATCCTGGGTTATGCGGGCTATCTACCCTTTGGCCTGGAATGCGCTGTTATCGGAGGGATACTGGAGTCAGCTAATCAAAGGTGGTCCTCTTCATAATCCCCATAACTGATCATCAATTCCTTGAGCCGCCCCTTTTGTTCTTCCACATCTTCACTGGGGAATGTGCAGAGAGGCGTCTCGATGATGCCCATATCAGAAAGGGTCTCTTTTATGACGGCCACGGGTATTTGTTGATAGATCTCCTTTAGGTCGCGGAGGTACTGGCCCAGCTCCCACACCTGCCGGAGGTGGTCTGGGTAGTGACTTTGGCCGTCGGTTAGTTGAAGGGAGGACCGGGTTATCTTCTGCCAGGCCCTTGGTGCCAAATTGGCCCCAACAGAAACCACCCCGCTCATGCTTGGGTGCTCCAAGAACTGGGTCTCATCGCCGTCATATATCCTGAAATGGGCCCTTCCACTGCATGCCTTGTTATAGTTGTGTGCCCTATCAAGGGTGCCCGAAAATATCAGGCCCACGATATCTTTGAGCAGCACCAGTTCCTTCAAGATACCTGTTCGAATATTGTTTCTCTTGAGGGGTTTACCCAGTCCTTTTATGAATTCCGGGTAATTATGGAGGATAACGGGGTCTTCCAGCATCGGGCCCAGGTCCTGGTAATAGGCTGGAAGCCCTCGGTTGCTATGATAATAAAGAGGTGTATCTACCCAGAAGACCTGGCCTGTGTACCCCAGCCTTTCAAGTCCCTTTTTTAACAAGAGAATGGTATCTCTTGTATTTTCTTCAGTATCCCGGGTAACCCAGATTAGGAGAGGAATCTGGCCACGGATCACGACGCTGACCTTTTCAACAAGTTCTGATCGCTGGGCAGGAGTCAGACCTTTCCCCTCACCGGCATAGGGGCTTGCCAGAAACACTGCCTCAACACAGGGGCTGACCCGGTCAAGTAATCTTTCCAGCCCCCGCCCATCAATGGATCCGTCACTTCTAAGAGGGGTGATAAGGTCAGCGATAAGCCCCCGTGGTGCTGTTGAGTCCGCCATTTAGTCTGAATTCCTCTCTCCCCAGGAGATCGTGGATATGAATGATACCCTTGACCCGAATTTGCCCATCTACAATAACAAGGTGGGTAATTGCGTACAATTCCATGAGCCCCAAGGCCTCGGCCATAGTCTGGTTTTCGCCAATTGTCTTGGGGGATGATGACATGATTTCCTCAACCCTTTTCGAATGGACGTTTTCGTGCTTGAGAAGTGCCCTTCTCAAGTCACCGTCACTGATGATGCCCTCAAGCCTGTGATCATTGCCAACCACCAGGGTGGCCCCTATCTTCTTGTTATTGATTTCCTTGATCGCCTCCTGGACCTTTGAACCGAGAGGGACCATGGGGATACGGTCACCGGTCAGCATGACCTCCCTGGCCTTGATACTGAGTCGCTCTCCCAGGCTCCCCCCGGGATGAAATCTCTTGAAATCGTCTTGGCTAAAGCGTCGACGACCGAGCAGGGCCACTGCAAGGGCGTCACCCATGGCAAGTGCTGCAGTGGTGCTGGCAGTTGGCGCCAACCCCATGGGGCAGGCCTCCCTATCAACGCCCACATCAATAACAATATCGCACCCCTTGGCTATTGGGGAATCAGGGTCTCCCGTAAAGGCTATGAGATTGGCCCCCATGTCCTTGAGGATGGGTAGTATCGTGTTGATCTCGGCTGTTTGGCCTGCATTGGATATGGCAATGACTATATCGTCCCGGGTCACCGTGACAAGGTCACCATGGATGGCCTCCGCAGGATGCAGGAAAAGGGAAGGGGTCCCGGTGCTGTTGAGGGTAGCGGCTATCTTTCTGGCTATCAGGCCTGATTTTCCCATACCAGTGAGTATGACCCTCCCTTTGGCCTCCAGGATGATTTCAACGCTCTTTTCGAATTCCGGGCCCACCTTTTCAACCAGGCTCAGGATGCCCTGGGCCTCTATTTTTAGGACCTCTTTTGCCTGTTCAATCACCATAGGTTACTCGCAGCACCGGTTTCCACATTCCTTTAACATTTTTAATAAGGCTTCTCAAGGTATTAGTTGTGCGTCAGGCTTTTTACGTCCCTATGTCCAACAGGTAATTTACGTTACTTCAG
>JAUUVE010000398.1 GCA_030589715.1 Desulfobacteraceae bacterium
AAGCGATTAACCCTGAACCGGGAACCCTGAACCTTATAACCCAGACCGACCTGATGTCCAATTTTCGAGCAAAACACGGAATATAAAGGGATTGCAGTCAATAATAAAATAGTTTTTACGAGGTCTGTTCTTTATGCTTGTTCTACCCATTGGTCTGAGTCCTCCATTGTTATAATCCACCCGGCAACCTTGTCATTTACCTTAAGAGTCGAAACGATAACCCGTATCTCCTGATCATTTAGGGTAGTTATAAAAACGAGCTTTCTTAAGGTCCGGTTGCTTATTATCTCTTTGAGTGTCATGACCAACCTTGCCTTCTCTCTAAGAGGAAATACGCTTGTGATAGGCCGATTCAAGACCTCCTCAAGCGATCTATTCATTATCTCAAGGGCCAGTGAATTGGAGCTCATAATCCTGGCGTCCCTGTCGATGACCATGATTCCTATCCCGATGCTTTCAATGATTGCCCGTTGAAAGTTTACTTTTTCCATCAATTCCCCGGTAACCTGCCTTGGATAGAGTTTACCAGGCTCCAAGAAGGTTGCGCCCTCTTGGCCGGGGAAAGGTTGTTTTTCTGCTCTGTCAATGAGGTGACTGACATGTTCAGTCATTGTTTCCATAGGCCCTTTTGCAAGATAATAATCAGCACCAATCTCCTTGATATTATCCAGCTGCTCGATGAGTGCCTCTGACATGGTTATTATGGGAAAAGTGGCATCAGGGTATCTCCTCCGGACAAATTCAATAAACTGCCTGCCGTCTATCTTGGGCATTATCAAATCCACAAAGATGAGATCGAACGATCCCCCCTCTAGTTTCGAAATTCCCTCCTTCCCATCGTAGGCCTTGGCAACCTCGTATCCCCTGTCTTCAAGTAACTCCGTAAGGAATTCCACAAAGAAGAAGTCATTGTCTACGACTAAGGCTCTCTTGGACATCTTGATCCCCTGCTAGAAAATAGGCTTGGCGCACCCCCAGGTGCGGACCGGATGTTGACATAGGCAATAGGCAGATAGCGGTGGCCCGAAATAGGTAATTGGCAATGTGCAACTACTCGATACAAACCCGGCGTATCTCGTCCAAATCGGTAAACCCCAGAAATACTTTTTGGATGCCGTCTTGTTTCAAGGTGGTCGTCCCCTCCTTTGCGGCCTGCTCAAAGACCTCCTCGGTGCTTGCCCGCCCTTTTATTAACCCTTTTATTTGAGGGGTCCCCTCGATCAGTTCATGTATCCCCATACGCCCCTTATAGCCTGTTTTTGAGCACTTTTCACACCCTCCGGGACGATAGAGCTTGAGCTCAGGAGTGTATCTTAGCTTTGTGGCTTCGAAGCGTTCCGTGCCGTATTCGGTGACCACCTCCTGGAACTCTTCTTCTGACGGGTGATATTCCTTGCGGCAATTAAAGCAAAGCCTCCTGGTCAGCCTCTGGGCGAGTACACACAAAAATGCGTCGGAGAAGTTGATAGGGTTTAGCCCCATATCCAATAACCTTGTTACTGTCTCAGGGGCGCTGTTGGTATGGAGGGTGGAAAAGACGAGGTGACCGGTCAGGGAGGCCTCAATTCCAATGGAAGCAGTTTCACGATCTCGCATCTCACCGATCATGATGACATCAGGGTCTGCCCTTAGAAAGGAGCGCATGACTCGCGCAAAATCAAGACCAATTTTTGGCTTAACCTCCACCTGCCTCAGCCCGGGTTGGGTAATCTCCACAGGATCTTCTGCCGTCCAGATCTTGATGCCCGGCTTGTTGATGTGCCCCAGGGCAGAGTGAAGTGTGGTTGTCTTGCCTGAACCGGTGGGTCCTACCGCCAGTATAAGTCCATGGGGCTGGGTAATGACCCTTTTCAAGACCTCCAGATTCCGCTCACTCAACCCCATTTCATCGAGCTTCATTGCACCGGCGTTGGGCAGAATCCTCAACACGGCATCCTCATGTCCGCCGGTGGTAGGGAGGGTGGCTACTCGAAGCTCAAAGGGAGGGATGCCTTTACGTTTGAATTTTATCTTGCCATCTTGAGGCAAGCGTCTTTCGGCGATGTCGAGGCTGGCCATGACCTTTATCCTTGAAACTATTGCCCTGGCCATGAAATTGGGCACCTGCACATACTCCTGACAAACGCCGTCCAATCTGAAGCGGATTTGGGTCTTTGGGAAAATGGGGGAAGGCTCTATGTGGATATCGGAGGCATTTTTTTGGTATGCAGCTACAATGACCTGATCAACGAGCCGCACTATCTGGCCCGAGGCCTCATCAGGGATTTCCTCTTCTTCTTCTGCCTCGATCTCTTCCTCTTCCTCAAAAAAGACATCAGGGATCAAGTCCAGCCCTTTAATCATGTCCTCAATGGACTCTTCCTCTCTTTTTTCGAAGAAGTGCCTGATGTATTGTTCTATATCTTCCTTGATCCCTACGGATAGTTTTATCTTTTTGGTCTTTATCAGACCTCTAATCAGTCCTGTCTTTCTTAGATCGCCGGGGTCGTCGATCAGTATCTCCACGCCTTTTTTCCCCCAGCTCAATGGGACCCACACATTGTGCAGTAGGAAAGACTTTTTCAGGTTATTTTTGAGTTCAACAGGGATTGGTACTGTGGGGTCAAAGCTCTTAAAGGGGCAGCCGTAATAATATGATAATGATTTCCCGATGCTTTCTTTGTTTACCTTGAATTGGTCGATCAGGACAAATTCCACACTTTTTCGCATTTTCTTTGAAATGGCCAACGCCCTTTGCAGCTGGTCAGCAGTCACTATCTTTTCACTAAGGAGATAATCGTATCTTGAGGCAGAAGAGAAATCGGAAACTATCCGATGGAGTCTATCCCTGATTTCCTTGTTCCCCGGATC
>JAUUVE010000127.1 GCA_030589715.1 Desulfobacteraceae bacterium
GGATCAAGGATTATAGCCATCGCTACAGAGTCGTCCTGGCCCGGAAGGCCAAAAGCTCAGGCAAGACAAAAATGTCAGCCTCTACATCATTTCCTCTTTCCGTGAAAGGGGCGGGGATTGGCCCGCCCCTGGTCCGGGGTTAGTTTCCGCATCCACCAGGGCCGTAGCCTCCCCCGTGCCCTCTATGGGCCCTTCTATTGCCACGGAAATAGTCCCCTTTCGGGGCGATTTTCCGGGCCTCTAGCTCCGTATTGATCCGCTCTTGTGCCATCTTGCCCTTCAGATCACTGATCTCTTTCTGAAGGCTCCTCACCCTATCGGGATCGGGGCTGGAGGTACCGAGAAGTGTATCCAATTCTCCAGACTTTGTCCAAATCTGAGTTCTGAGTGGAGCCGTCTTATCAAAGGACTTTTGATAGAGATTGTCCAGTTGAGAGCGCTGGGCCTCGGTCATTTTGTCATACCCTCTATCATAGTATCGACAGAGGCCGGGACCACCATAACCCATATGGTATCCTCCTCCCCTTCCTGGCCCCCAGGCAGAGACCGGGTAGGCCATAGCGGCGATCAAAATGATACTTCCAATGATAACCAGCAATTTTTTCATCCTGAAATTCTCCTTTCAAAAATTATTGTTTTTTGCAGTCTTTTGAGCAAGGGTTGTGCCAAACAGGGCAATGGATGGGTAACAGGCTGAAATTATGCATTTATTTTAATACGACCACAGCCCTGGTATCTATTTTGTTGAAATAATATCGCAAAAAATGGATACTTAGTATGCAGAATTTGGTATCCATTCGGGTAGAAAGTATCCATGGGTATGACCATCTCCCACCGATTCAGTCGGATACTATAAAAGGATATTTGCGGCAGGGGCCCCAAGGAAGCTTAGGCCGGGGGTGGCGAGGGAGAGGTTAAGAAGATTGGTATGCATTTTGCTATAAATTTTAGGAGTGATGAGAAAGATTGAGGCAAAAACAAATTGGTGGGTTGGGGTTTCACCCTGGATCATCCTTGGGGCGGTCTTGGTGCTGGTCCCGCTCTTTGTCTTCATGACCGTTGAAAACATCAACCGCCAAAAGGAAGGTACGACCAAACTGCTATTGGAGAAGGGGGCTGCCCTGATAAGGTCCTTTGAAGCGGGTGCCAGGACCGGTATGATGGGTATGAGCTGGGGAGGATTTCAGGTCCAGAGATTGCTTATGGAAACGGCACAACAGCCAGACATCATCTATCTTATGGTCACAGACTCCGAGGGAAGGATCCTGGCCCATAATGAGCCCTCCAAGATCGGGAAGCGCCACGGAATGGGCCTCGATCTGGAGAGGGTTTCCGGATCTCAAGATGTGAACTGGCATGAGGTATCGGGCCAGGATGATTCCCAGATATTTGAGGTGTTCCGGCAATTTGCGCCCACTCGAGGACGTGTTAGAATGCACCATAGTGGAATGTCTCACAGAAGAAACGTGGTCAATGACTGGTGCCGGCCCCACATGGCCCCTGAAAGCACTCCCTATGACCCAGGCCAAGTCATTTTTGTAGGGCTGGATATGGGGCCTGTCGAGGCTGCAAGAAAAGAGGACATGCGTAATTCGGTGGTCATGGCGGTTACATTTCTGCTGATCGGGTTTGCCGGCATGGTTTCCCTTTTTCTGGCCCAGGCATACCGATCGACCAAGACCTCGCTTTCCAGATTAAAGGCCTTTTCCGACAACCTCGTGGAGAATATGCCAATGGGTCTTGTGGCCATTGATATGAATAGGAAGATCGCCTCTTTTAATCAGACTGCAGAGTCCGTACTTCAACTCTCATCCGGGGAAGTCCTCTGGAAGATGGCCGAACAAGTTCTGCCTCAGCCCCTTTGGGAACTCATAGATGAAGTGCAGACAAGCAAAGGGATTATTGAAAGAGAGATAGATTGCCCCGTTAAATGGGGCAAGATCATTCCTCTGGAGGTGATCGCCACCTTCCTTGAGGAGGAACATGGGGGGTTCTTGGGGTATGTGGTGCTTTTTAGGGATCTGACCCAGATCCAGTATCTAAAGAGGGAGGTCCAAAGAAGTCAGCGTCTGGCATCCATCGGGAGGCTTGCGGCCGGGGTTGCCCATGAGATACGTAATCCCTTGAGTTCCATAAAGGGGTTTGCCACTTATTTCAAAGAAAGATATCGGGAGGTCCCTGAGGATCAAAAGACGGCAGAAGTGATGATCCAGGAGGTGGAGCGACTGAACAGGGTTATTGGCCAACTTCTAGAATTCGCAAGGCCCATGAGTATTGAAGAAAAACCCACGTCGATCCAGGCCTTGATACAGCATTCCGTCAAACTGATTGAAGGAGATGTCAATAAGAAAGGGATAAGTATTGATACGGATATCTCTCCTGAAATAGACAAAATGATGATCGATCCAGACAGATTCAAGCAGGTCCTTCTAAATCTATATTTGAACTCGATAGAGGCCATGGGGGAAGAAGGGAGACTTTCCGTGGGACTGCGAAGGGACGAAGATGGAAGGGATATCCAGATTGTCATCTCCGACACGGGAGCAGGGATCAGAGGAGAGGACCTGCCCCACATATTTGACCCGTATTTCACCTCCAAATCGTCAGGGACCGGTTTGGGGCTTGCCATAGTCCTCAAGATCATTGAATCCCATGGGGGGAAAATAGGTGTAGAGAGTCAGCCAGGAGAGGGGACCACCGTTACCATCACCTTACCTTTTTCTAGAGAGGTTTGAGTGCCATGAAGTCAAAGGGCAGAGTCTTAGTAGTGGATGATGATCAGGCCCATCGTACCATGCTGCGGACACTTGTCTCCGGTTGGGGATATGAAATAAGCGAGGCGGACGATGGCGATACCGCTATCCAGATGGTCCATGGGAGGCCATATGATCTTATCCTGATGGATATTCGTATGATAAAGGTCTCAGGGCTTGAGGCCCTCGCTGAGATCAAGGCCTATAACCCGGCCATACCGGTCATTATCATGACCGCCTATTCTTCGGTTGAGACCGCCGTAGAGGGCCTCAAAAAGGGGGCCTATGATTACCTCACAAAGCCGCTTGATTTTGACGAACTGCGCCTTGCCATGGAACGGGCCATGGACCATAGCCACTTGAAGGAAGAAAATCGCCTCTTGCGGGAGACACTAGGCACCCAATTCGACTATAGAAATATCATTGGACGCAGCACAGCCATGGTGAAACTCCTGGAGACTGTGGCTCAGGTGGCCCCGAGCGAGGCGACGGTCTTGATCACCGGGGAATCGGGCACGGGCAAGGAACTGATTGCAGGGGCCATCCATTTCAACAGTCCTAGAAAGGCGGGGCCCTTTGTAAAAATCAATTGCGCGGCTCTCACCGAGACCCTCCTTGAGTCGGAGCTTTTCGGTCATGAGAAGGGGGCCTTTACAGGTGCCCATCGGCGCAGGGAAGGCCGATTTCTCCTGGCGGACGGAGGCAGCCTTTTCCTGGATGAGGTCAGTGCGATGTCGCTGGCCATGCAGGTCAAATTATTGCGCGTGCTTCAGGAAAGGGAGATCACACGCGTCGGGGGCGAGGAGGTCATTAAGGTAGACGTCAGGGTAATAGCGGCCACCAACAAGGACCTGATTCAGGAGATTGAGGAGAACCGTTTTAGAGAAGATCTGTATTATCGCGTAAACGTGGTGGCCCTGAATGTCCCCCGTCTGAGAGAGAGGGAGGAGGATATTCCCCTCCTGACCCAACACTTTTTGGGCATGTTTGCCGAGAAAAATCAGAAAAAGATAAAGGGGCTTACTCCCCAGGCCATGGATCGGTTGCTTAAATATGAATGGCCTGGCAATGTCCGCGAGCTGATGAATGCCATTGAGAGGGCGGTGGTCCTGTCCAGGTCAGAATACCTGGATCAAGAGGACCTGCCCATGGTGGTCAAGGATGAAGACTCAGAAGGACTGGGTCTTTTAACTGAAAGTACCGTGCCTGCAGATTTGCCCTTGGATGAAGTGGAAAAGGCGACCATATTGAAGACGCTGGAGGCCTGTGGGGGTAACAAGAGTGAGGCTGCAAGGCGTCTGGGGATCACCAGGAAGACCCTTCACAAAAAACTCAAGAAATATGGGGCAATGTCGTAACTGCTTCCAGGCATGCCAAGCAGGTTTAAAGGGAGGATAGGCAATGGACCTGAAGGTTCTCATTACAACTTTTGGTATGATATTTCTTGCCGAACTGGGCGATAAGACCCAACTGGCGACCTTTCTCTTTGCTGCGGATAACAAGTCACGGGTTGCCGTGTTCCTTGGATCTGCAGGCGCCCTTGTATTGACCTCGCTGCTGGCAGTCCTCTTTGGCTCTGTGGTGGGCAGAGTTGTCCCACCAATGTATATCAAGATAGGGGCTGGCGCGATGTTTATCTTGTTGGGCCTGTGGATGTTATTATTTTCAGGTGGAAAATAGCAAACCCAGGGGGAGGATAATAGAGATCCTCCTATGAGTTAAAATCCTTGACACCCCATAAAGTAGCAGCTAATTTAACCCCTGATCCTACCTAATCGAATCCTTTCCCCTCACGCAACTAAGGGAAGCAGATGCTTAAGACAGTGGGCAAATGGCTCAATATCTATGAGGAAGAAATCTCCCTCTTTCTTTGGGTCGCATTCCTCCTTTTCCTTATCCGTACCTCCAGTATCCTTTTCAATAACTTTGCCGAGACCGCCTTTCTTAAAAGATTTGGCGTTGAGTACCTCCCCATCGTTTACGTAGCCAACTCCATATCCACCTTTGTTATCATGGGGTTCTTGACGGGCATCATGGCCAGGCTCCCTGGGAGCCGCATGCTGGCGTATATGTTAATGTTCTGTGGGATCTCTGTGGCTGCCCTCCGCTTTGTCATACCCCTTGGGTTTGATCTTATCTACCCTGTGCTGTTTGTCCTAAAGGCCCAATACGAGGTCTTGCTGGCACTCGTCTTCTGGAATTTGGCCAATGACCTCTTCAATACCAGACAGTCCAAACGGTTATTTCCCCTTATCACCGCAGGCGGGGTCATTGGTGGGATAATCGGCAGTTTTGCGACCCCGTCTCTGGCCAAGGCCATATCCATGGATAACCTGATGTTCGCCTATCTGGTAACCACCATGTTAGGGGCCCTAGCCGTAAAGAGGATGGGGGCAAAATTTCCTACCCTGCTGGTTTTTGACAGGAAGAAAAAGAAGGCCAAAGGGCGCTCCAATATCATTCAGGAATTTAAGAAGATCGTGCCCCTTATGAAGGAGTCGACCCTGGTAAAGGTCCTTATCCTTTTGACGCTCCTTCCAAATGTAGTGATCCCCATCATAAATTATCAATTCAACTTCACGGTCAATGAAACGTATGCCACCCAAAGCGGGATGCTCGCGTTTTTCGGTTACTTTCGAGGCTGTATGAATATCGTCAGCCTAATAATCCTTCTCTTTATCGGTAGGGTATATGGCCGCTGGGGGTTGCCCGTGGTCCTTATGTTTCATCCTCTTAATTACATGCTCGCCTTCCTGGCCTTCTTGCTGCGGTTTGATATCTTTTCGGCCATGTATGCAAGGATATCGACCAATGTATTGAGGACCACCATGAACAACCCGGCCCGCGCCATATTGATGGGACTCTTTCCCGTATCATACCGGGCGGTGATCAGGCCATTTTTGAGGGGTACCGTTGTGCGGATTGGTGTGCTTGCAGGTGCGGGGATTATAATGATCTCGGAGGGACTATTCCCACCAAGGTATCTCTCAATAGCGGCCATGTGCTTCGTGGCGGGGTGGATTCTTACAACCTTTTTCCTAAAGAGGTCTTACTCAACGATCCTGTTGGACCTGATATCCAGGAATATGCTGGACCTCAAGTCCTTGGAAGAGCAAGATGTCGCTCACGTCTTTAGGGACAAAAAGATGCAGGCCCAGTTGGTTGAATCGTTCTTGGCGACTCGGGGTAATGAGAGCATATGGTATGCCGATCTACTTAAGTCTCAGGGGCTAGAAGATTTCGACTCCCATATCCTAACGGTTCTCAAAGAAAATGACGATAAAACCACGATAACTTTGCTCTCCAGGCTTTCTCCCAATACAGGCCCGGAAGCTATCGGGGTATTCAAAGGACTGGCTGATCGTGACAAACCGGACCTGACCATTGCCGTGCTTAAGGCCGCCAATCGACTCCCATCGGGGTTTTCCTTATCCCTAAACCAGGAGATCTTTGAGAGTGCCCCGGGCCCTGAGGTGCGGGCCTATGCACTCATCGGTCTTTTCAAAGAGTCTCGCCAAGAATATAAAGGCAGAATAGATTCCTGGATGGACTCGGGCGATGTCCCTGAAAGAAGGGCAGGCGTAATTGCTGCTGGGGAAACCGAGGAGGGCTCTTATGTTTCCAGCC
>JAUUVE010000083.1 GCA_030589715.1 Desulfobacteraceae bacterium
GCCATGACAAAAGGATTAGGGAAACAAGAACTCATACCATGTTAGAGAAAGGGTTAATACAGGTATATACGGGCGAATCCGAGCAATTTAACTTCGCGCCTATCGGATTGAGTCTGCGAGCATCGGGACAGGGGCTTCGTACGCTCATCACATGCTTTTTCCCACATGAGTTGATGGAAGGGGCCAGCAACGCTTCCTTATTTCTTAAACCAAATTTGGTAATTGAACACAACTCCACCGGGCAAGTAGCGCCCCAAGGGAACGAGAAAAGCCAGGAAAACCACAGAATTGCAGAGCTCTTCAAAAGATCCAGAGATGCGGTTGTTAGCGGGGATTTCGATATTGTCATTTTAAACGGGATAAACAAGGTGCTGAGACTGGGGCTTTTACCCCTTGAGGAAATCCTGAAACTAATGGAGGAGAAGCCTGAACGGGTAGAGCTAGTCCTCGCCGGCCCGAGGGCAAGCGAACAGATCATTGAAAAGGCCGATTTGGTCACGGAGATGGTCGTGCATAAGTCAGGGCGTGCGCTTGAGCCAGGAAATTGTCCCGAAGGAAATGGGACTATCGAAGTGGTAACCGGAAATGGAAAAGGCAAAACCACTTACTGCCTGGGGAAAGGGATGCTCACATCTTGTGTTGGAATCCCCACCCTGGTCTTCCAGTTCATAAAATCTCCAAGGCCGTATGGGGAGGTGCAGGCCATCGAAAAGCTCCCCTATCTCGAGATAAAAACCATGGGGAAAGGCTTCTTGAATAGACATACTCCTTTTTTCGATAAAAAGCATGCACAGGCAGCTCGACATGCATGGCAGCTCTGGCTGAAGCAGATCTATTCACAGGAATATGGTCTCCTGATTATGGATGAAATCAATATCGCCACCCATCACGGGCTGATTAACGGTGAACGGGTCCGAGAAATGCTTTTTCTCAGACCGCACAAATTTGATGTACTCTTGAGCGGGCGCAATGCCCATCCCGATGTGGTAGAGGCCGCGACCACCGTCATCGAGATGAAAGAGATCAAACATCCTTTCAAAAAAGGTATCGGAGCGAGAAGAGGGATCGAATACTAAGGAGTGCCCTGCGCAAGTTCCCTTGCCAAAATGATCCTCATAACCTCAGAAGTCCCTTCCACGATCTGCAGTACTTTTGCCCCCCTATAATAGCGAGAGACCGGATATTCCGCCATATAGCCGTAACCCCCATGGATCTGGACGGCATCAGAGGCCACCTTTTCAAGCATCTCTGAGGCAAAGAGCTTCGCAACCGTGGCCTCAAATGAGTGCTTCCGGCCCTGATCCTTTAGCCACGCCGCCTTCAGGTACTGATTCCTTGCAAGCTCAATGGCAACGGACATATCGGCCAGCTTGAACTGGATAGCCTGGAAGCTTAAAATGGGTTTCCCAAATTGCACCCTTTCCCCTGCATACCGAAGAGACTCATCCAAACAGGCCTGAGCAGCCCCGACGGCCATGGCCGCAATACTTATTCGACCGGTCTGGAGGACAGACAGATGCTGCGCAAAGCCCTTTGCAGAGTCGCCCAACAGGTTGTCCTCCGGAATTCGACAGTTATCAAAGATAACCTCATGGGTGGCAGAGCCATGCCATCCGATCTTTTCATATCTCTTCCCAAGGACGAACCCAGGGGAATCCTTGGGCACGACGAAGGTAGATATCCGGCCCCGGCCTTTAACGGGCTTTTTTGTGACCGCGGCGATGATGATTATGCTGGCATTATCGAGGCCAATATTGGTAACGAACTGTTTGGTACCATTAACCACCCATTCATTGCCATCCAGGATCGCCCTGGTGCGGATAGAGGCGGCATCAGATCCGGCATCCGGTTCGGTCAGACCAAAGGCGCCGATCTCTTCTCCCTTGGCTATGGGGATAAGCCACTTCCTTTTCTGGTCCTCGGTACCGAACACCGCCAGTGCTTGCGCAACGACGCTGGTAGTCACGTCTAAGAGGGCCCCAAAGGTGGGATCGCCTCGAGAGATTTCCTCGATGCAAAGGTGCATGCCTAGCCAGTCTCCGCCGCTGCCCCCGTACTGCTCGGAGATGGGGATCCCCATCATTCCCAGTTCAGCCATCTGCGAAATGATATCGTAGGGGTATTCTCCTGTACGTTCGATCTCCTCTGCCCGAGGAAAAATAATCTCCTGACTAAAAGACCGACACATATCCCGGATCATCTTATGCTCTTCCGTTAGATCAAAATTCAACTCTGACCTCCTCTTTTCATTTATATTACAACAATTACCCTACTTTTCCTTGACACTTAAGGTCATTTTTGCTATAGTTTTTAAGTAGTTATTTATGCTGGAGTTTATTTTTATCTAGGATAGCCTGTTTCATAATGAGATTTTCCTCCATGAGGTAGAAACCGGTGGCCTATGTGGAAATATAGGGAACGGCTCAGTTACTTCGAAAAGCTCAAGCGTTCACTCTATGAGATATTAAGAGATGCTCTAGAGGCCCGCTTGATGAAGATCTCCCTAATCGATTCCTACTTCAATTACCTGGAAAAGGGAGTACCCTATAGCTTTGTGGACAAGAGGGAACTCAAGCCCAAATGCAAACATATGGAAAAGGAGTCGGAGTTGTTCAACACCTTTATTGTTATCTTCTGTGAAGGTGTTGTCTCCCCCCAACTAAAGAACTATATCAGGTTCTTTCCTGAAAACAGTGTGGTAAAGAAAAACCTTGAGTACCTGGCCAATTTTTCTTTACACAAGGAGTTCCATCAAGATCTCAGGCATTTTGAAAACCCCGACTTTCTCAATTTCCTTGAAAGGCTATTGAACGTTGACTATGCCTTACTCCTTCAACAAGACCCGACTGTCAAGAAGAAAAACCGATATTCACTTACGCATTTTCATGTCAAGATTGACTGGCCAATAGCCGATGCGGCTGAGGATTTGGCCAGGTCCTTGAGATATATCCAAAACAGCCTGTATGAGAATGGAGAAAAGCAGGCGCGAATCCTCCAAAACAAGCTCTTTGAGTGTTATGGTTGCCACTACACGGTTGGTGGGAGACGAACAGCCGGGCTCATTTCGGCTCAGCTGTTAAAGAAGCTGGATGTCATCTCCACGGTATTTGTCTCCAGTTCCGAGTCCCGGTCCCTTTACAGATACTCTGAACGGGGAGTATCAAAATTCTTTCTGGTAAAATTAACAAAGAAACAGATCCATTCCCTGGCCCGGCGAGAGGGCATAAAGGTTGAGACCTTTATGTCTAAATATCTTTACCCCGCAGCAAATGCCCATGTTGGGATTTCCGAGGCCTCTTATGTCTACACCGAACACTCCCTGCCCCCCAAAGACGGGAAGCTCCGGAAACTCAAACCTGCCTATAACTGGCTAAAGCTCAGAGATGAGCTCCTCCACCCCAAGCTTGAAGAGACTGGCGCCAGACCTGTCAGCTATCACTGGATCTACCACACGGAACAGTAACCAAAACAACCCATTCCATTAGCGCCCCGGAGACCCACTATCTTTCAAGGATCTTTTCAAAAAACCAGGTATCCAGAGCGCGGTGCCATTTGAGGAGGTACACGCGACCATCATTCCCTAGGATCTTGAAAAAATCATAATCCTCACCGTACCATCGATCCAGAATCTCCTCCACATCCACCCTTTGACACTCCAGCACAAAATAAAGAGGCCTCTCATTTGCCCTGTACCCGGAGTAGGCGCTGACCTCGATCATTGTCCCTTGAGTCTCCCGCAGCATAATAACCGCTCTCTTTCTGCTGGCAAAACGGCCTTTATTATACACATTGAGCAATGGAAGGTCACTAAGTTCCCCTTGTTTACCGATCTTGGGTATGTTACGCTCCAGGCAAATTTTCAAGCCTCAAGCTCACCGCTGGAGCTTTTTTTGGTAAATTTTGATGGAGGTCGTTTTTTACCCATGCCCCAGGAAAATATCGTAACCCGCTTTCCCCCAAGCCCCACAGGCTATCTCCACATAGGAGGTGCCAGGACCGCTCTCTTTAACTGGCTCTTTTCAAGACAGAAGGGAGGGAAATTTGTCCTCAGGATCGAAGATACCGATAGGGAGAGGTCGTCCGAAGAGGCTACCAGGGCGATCCTGGAATCTATGGAGTGGCTCGGCCTGGACTGGGACGAAGGCCCCTATTTTCAGTCCCGGCGAAACGATATCTACGACGCAGCCATTGAAAAGCTCCTTTCCATTGCTCAGGCCTATCACTGCCATTGCACTACCGAGATACTGGAACAAAAGAGAAAGGAAGCAAGCAGCAAGGGACTCAAGCCCAAATATGATGGCCAGTGCCGGGACCTGGGTCTTGGCCCTGCCCCAGGTTCGGTAGTCAGGCTCAAGACCCCCTTGAATGGAGTAACGCAATTTAATGACCTGGTGAAAGGCCCCATCAGTTTTGACAATGAGGAACTGGACGATCTTATTCTGAGGAGATCCGATGGAAGTCCTACTTACCACCTGGCCGTGGTTGCCGATGATATCAACCTGGGTATAACCTACGTGATCAGGGGGGACGATCACGTCAACAACACACCACGTCAGATATTGATCTATAAGGCCCTGGGAGAACCCCTTCCTCGCTATGCCCACCTCCCCATGATCCTGGGACCTGACAAACATAGATTGAGCAAACGGCATGGCGCCATGTCGGTACTGGAATACCGGGATATGGGGTGTCTGCCACACGCCCTCCTCAACTCCCTGGCCAGGCTGGGCTGGTCCCATGGAGACCAGGAGAAATTTACCAGAGAAGAGCTTATAGAAACCTTTTCTCTCGAAAACGTGGGTAAGGCTGCCGGTGTCTTTAATCTGGAAAAACTCCTGGACCTGAACGGCTGGCACATCCGCGAATCCTCTGACCAGTTCCTGGTCAAGGAACTGACCCCCTTTCTTGATAGGCTGGGTCTTGAAAATCCAGGAGAGGAAATGCTGATGAAGGTAGTAGCCATCCTCAAGGTAAGGAGCAAGACCCTTGTGGAGATGGCCGAAGGGGCCCGCTTCCTATTTCAGAAAGAGATAGACTACGACAAGAAGGGGGATGACAAGTTCCTCAAGCCCAATGTCCTGAGACTCCTTGAGGAGCTCCTTGGAGAACTCGAGAAGACCCCGGAATTCACTCACACTGGTCTTGAAAAGACCTTTACGGCCTTCCTGGAGGAAAAGGAGATCAAACTGAGAAAGATTGCCCAGCCGCTCAGGGTTGCTCTCACAGGGAAAACAGCGAGCCCCGGTATCTTTGAGGTCATGGAACTCCTGGGAAAAGACAAAGTCCTTGAGAGGCTAAGGCGGGCCATCACCCACATCCAGACCAAGGAGTGACGGCCGCCGGCTCAATCACCCACAAATAGACAGGCAAATATCTTGGCGTCAGTCAAGATATTTGAGATCAGGCAGTATTCATTGGGCTGATGGGCCGAATCAAATCCAGTAGACCAGACCGCCGCCGAAAGACCGGCCCTCCTGAAGAATGCAGCAACGGTTCCACCCCCGATTCCCATGGGTTTGGCCTCCTTACCTGTCACCCTCTTGATTGCCCTTGCAAGGGCCTTGACCACGGAGGCCTCTGCCGAAGTGGGCTCGGTTGCCTCCTGCCTGTAGACAGGCTCAACCGCAATATCAAGACCGAGCTCGGTCTCAATCCCTGAAGCGATCTCCCTGCAAGCAGAAAGGACCTCATCCACCTGGTACTGAGGGAGGACTCGGCAGTCCATGAAAAAGACATCTCTGCCGGGTATGGTGTTCACGTTGGGTACATTGGCCTCCATCTTGGTGGGCTCAAAGGTGGATTCAGGGGGACTAAAAAGCTCTTCGGAGATATCAAACCGTTCCTTTAGCTCCGCCAAGGACACAATCAGCCTGGCAGCACCGAAAAGACTATTTTTCCCTTTATGGGGCATACTTGCATGGCATTGCTTTCCGGTAACGGTAAACTTGAGCCACAAGAGCGATTTTTCGGCCACCTCGATCATGGTACCCTCTTCGTTCCCGGCATCCGGGACAACAATCAAATCATCATCCTTGAAGCGATTCCCGTAGTTCTTAAGGAGGTAACCGAGCCCGTATTCACTCCCTGTCTCCTCGTCCGCCACAATGATTAGGCCCACCCTTCTTCCTAACCCCAGGCCGGATTCCAGCACCGCCTTGAGCCCCAAATAGGAACTTATAAAGCCATGTTGGTCATCTTCAACACCTCTCCCTATGATCCTATCGCCTTCAACCTTTATCTGATAAGGATCACTTTCCCAAAGCGATAGGTCACCGGGGGGAACTATGTCCGAGTGGCTCAATACCCATATCTTCGGCTCCCCTTCTCCACTCTCCCAATCTGCGATCAGGTTGGGCCGGTAGCCATCTTGTGCCCGTTCATCAGGGGCCTTGATCTCTTCAAGGCCAGAAGGGTGTATTGATTCCAGTAGCCCCCTGATAAATGCCGTCTTTTCATGTTCGCCTGACCCGCCATTTTCCGGCCCCAGTGCAACCCTGGAGGTAAGGGCCGTCTGAAGGTTAATAACCTCCTCCCCGTATCCGTCTATTAACTGAAAGATCTTTTCAAATTCTGACATGGGGTCTTTCTCCTCTTCTCACGTACTTGATGCTTGGGAGGCACCTTGAGGTAATGCGGAAAGCTCAGCGATCTGTCTCATCATCCGCTACCCCTCCCCTTCCCTTAGAAATTCAATCATGGCCCTGATGGACCGACGGCTCTCGAGGGGACGGTCTCGATTCAGGGGTATACCCCCAAGCGATCTTAGAAACCAGTTACTGAGAGGATTCGTAAAAAGTTCATGTTTGGCAACATATATAGAGAGGATTGGGCGTTGCCCATTCCAAGGTTCCTACACACTGTCTTCACACCCTTTGCATCTCTGCCCATACACATCCCTCAAGATGTCAGGTAGTGGCTGATTATATACCGACCAAGCACACCGGCCCTTATGCCCAATCTCTCTCCATGGATGCCTAGCACGGCAATACATATGGCCTTATCTCCATTTGGAGGAATGGCATAGGCCACGAGCCAGTCGTACTTAAATCTACCCGTTTCATCATTGATTGATCCGGTCTTTGCCCCAAACTTCACATCTCTAAAGGACTTTTTCCTAAGCATCTTCCGGAAGGATTTGCGGCCCGTTCCGCGAGTAACCGTCTCCTTCATAAGTACCCTCAAGTCACTAGCAGTTTGTTGGCTTATGGGAAAGCCCAGGACACCGGGTTTACTCTGGTAAAGGACATCCCCCTTCTCATTTGAAACGCTCTTTACCAGCCAGGGTCTCATCATGGTTCCCTTATTGGCAACGGCCGAAACCAGTATGGCCGCGTGCAAAGGCGATATCAGGGTCTTTTTGTTGAAACCGGATGCTATCTCTGCCAGCCCGAAATCCTCCTCGGGGACCTTAATGGTGCTCTTGGCCACGGGTAGATCAAAGGGAATAGCTCGATTGAAGAAAAATTTGTCTGCATAATCGATCATAACCTCCTGACCCAGGTGGTATATGCCTATCTTCCCGAATACAGAATTGATGGATGAGGCAAAGGCCTTCTTAAAACTTGTCTTTGTGGTATATCTCCCCTTTCTCTGCTTTAGTTGGTTCTTGTACAGGGTATACTTGCGGCCGTTGAAGTACACTGGACGATCGGGGCTGAATCCTGCCGATTCCAAGACCGCTGCCGCAGATACGATCTTAAAAAGGCTCGCGGCCGGAAAATCCGCTTTTAGACAAAGGTTTTCACCATCTCCCCCATTGTCATAGTTTGCCATGGCCAGGATTCGGCCGTCCTCAGGC
>JAUUVE010000428.1 GCA_030589715.1 Desulfobacteraceae bacterium
AAGGGGTTTGAGCAGTCATGAAAAATGATGTCGCCATTGCTGTGGTTGGAACATTTGACTCCAAAGGTGAAGAACACCTCTTTCTGAGGGAGTGTATTAAAAAAAGGGGTATCCGGAGCTTAACCATTAATGTGGGAACCAAGGCACCTTCTCCCTTCCATGCAAATTACGACCTATTCGAGGAGATGGGAAATAAGGGAGGGGACGGCGCAGAGCGCCGGGACAAGGCCATTCAGGGGGTCCTGATGCGGGCACAAGGGCTGGTCCGGCAATTACATAAAAAGGGGGAGATCTGTGGAATAATCTCGGCCGGGGGAGGTACCGGAACTCATATCGGGACCAGCATAATGCATGTGCTCCCACTGGGCGTTCCCAAGATAATGATCTCCACCGTAGCATCCCGCGATATGTCCAGGATCGTGGGCACCAAGGATATCACCATGATACATAGCGTTGTTGACCTCTTGGGGGTAAATAGCATCTCGGGGAAGATACTTGACAAGGCAGCCGCGGCCATATGCGGTATGGTACAAAGTGAATGGGAACCGACCAGGGAAAAGAAACGGATCGCCCTAACCTTTTTTGGATTTATCACACAGGCGGCCGAGGGAATCAAACAGTCCCTCGAAGAGATGGGGTATGAGGTCATCCCCTTTCATGCCAACGGAACCGGGGGCATGGCCATGGAGGAGTTGGCGTCAGAAGGGTATTTTGACGCCATCCTGGACCTGGGGACCCATGAGCTGGCAGATGATTTGATGGGTGGTTACTGCGGTGGGATAGGTCCTCAAAGGCTGGGACCGGTTCCTGGACGCAATATACCCCGGTTGGTAGTACCAGGGGGGCTGGACTGTGCGGTCCTGGAGTTCACCCGAGATGACATCCCCAGTGAATTCAAGGAGCGCAAGATCTTTTTCTATGACTTTCGTTCTGCCATCCGGCTAAATACAGGGGAGACCCAATTCCTTGCAGGACAGTTGGCAGGAAAGCTCAACCTTGATACCAATAATACGAAGATGCTTATCCCCACCCTGGGATGGTCAGAAGCTGACCGCAGAGATGGTCCGTTATATGATCCCATTATCAGTGATGCATTCATCCAAAGGCTAAAGCAAGACCTCAACCCTCAGATCCAGATCCAGGAAGTTGAGCTTCATATCAATGAACCCTCCTTTGCAAGGCTTGCCGCGGAGATCATGGACCGGATGGTTAGAGACAGGGTATGATGTAAGTTCTCAATAAGTCCGGGAGAAATAATAGGATTTCTGGAGTGGGGTTCGGGTGTTTCTTGAAGGCGCTCTCTCAAAGTGAATTTACTTCTCACTTTCGCAGTGGGTGATATTTGGGGTTTTCTCCTAATGAACCCTTGTTGGCTTCTCCGTGCTTTCGGCAAAACCCCAAATATCAGCCACGCTACGACGACAGGTTTAGAGAGCGCCTGAGAGAAACAGCTGAACCCCACGGCGCCCGAACTTATTGAGAACTTACTGGATGTCTGTGTTGAGATATTTCTTGAGGTAACGGGCCGTATGAGAGCCATTAGGATGAGCCAGGAGTTCCTCCGGTGATCCGGCAACCACTACTCGCCCCCCTTTATCTCCCCCTTCAGGGCCCAGGTCGATGATATAATCGGCCTCCTTGATGACCTCCATATTGTGTTCAATGACCGCGACGGTGTTCCCCTTATCCACGAGGGTCTGGAGGACCTCCAGCAATCTCCGGACGTCGGCCGGGTGCAGCCCGGTGGTGGGTTCATCCAGGATATAGAGGGTGCGGCCGCTGGAGGGCTTGGTCAGCTCCTGGGCCAGCTTGATGCGCTGGGCCTCCCCACCCGAAAGGCTGGGGCTGGGCTGTCCCAGGCAAAGGTATCCAAGGCCGATATCGCAGACAAACCGGATTGCCCTGCGGATGGGTGGCACTGCATCAAAGAGGCCTGCGGCCTCTTTAAAGGTGAGTTCGAGGACCTGTGCGATATTTTTCCCTTTGTAGGTGATGTCGAGGGTCTCCCGGTTGAATCGTTGTCCCTCGCAGACCTCACAATGGATGTGTACATCGGGCAGGAAGCTCATGGCCACCTTCAGACTGCCCTGGCCCTTGCATGCGCTGCACTGGCCCGCTGCCACATTAAAGGAAAACCGCCCCGGGTCATATCCCCGCGCCCTGGCCTCGGGCGTCATGGCGAAGATCCTCCGGATGTCCGCGAGGAATCCCACATAGGTGGCCGGCACAGAACGTGGGGTCCGGCCGATGGGGCTGTGATCTACCTCAAAGACCCGCTCCAAGTTCTCCCAGCCATCAATCCCCTTACACCACTCATCCTTATACTCCTGATGTAGAAGGCGCCTATGGAGCCCTTCGTAGAGGGTTTCCTTGAGGAGGGAAGATTTACCCGAACCCGACACCCCGGTCAGACAGCTGAATGTGCCCAAGGGAAAACCCACATCAATAGACTTCCAGTTGTTGAGCCGTGCACCCCGGACCGTAAGGGCGGGGCGATCAGTGTAAGACCTGAGGCGGCTGGTGATCCGCCTGGGC
>JAUUVE010000291.1 GCA_030589715.1 Desulfobacteraceae bacterium
CTGCCCATCTGTTAAATGGTACCCCTTCCAGGGAGAAGTTAGAGGGTGTTTTCAAAAATATGGCTGCAACAGGCGCTGGTATCGTGAAGATTGTGACACGGGCCAGGACATGGGAAGACAACTTCAGGGTCCTTGAACTCATACCCAAGGCCCAGGCCATCGGGATGAAGATTATCGCGTTTTGTATGGGCCCTTTAGGCCGGATCAGCCGCATCGTCTGTCCCCTCATGGGCGGGCACATGACCTTTGCATCCCTTGAGAGCGGGCAGGAATCTGCTTCAGGCCAAATTCCTGCCGCCGATATTAAGAAGATATTGGGGATGCTTTCACGATGAAAGTTGATCAGCACACCGCTCTTTACGGGGTGATAGGCAACCCGGTCAGGCATTCTCTCAGTCCTGCCCTTCACAATGCCGCGTTTTCCGTGACCGACCTCAACGCTGTCTATCTTGCCTTTGAAGCAAAAGATATTGAGGAATGTATAAGAGGGATAAAGGCCCTTGGCATAAAGGGAATAAGCATTACGATCCCCTTCAAAACCGCGGTGATGCCCTATCTTGACGAAATAGATCCCCTTGCAAGGCGGATTGGAGCGGTGAATACCATCGTAAATCACAACGGCCGGCTGAAGGGATACAACACCGACGCCCTTGGGGCGCTAAAAGCCCTGGAGGAGAAGACAAAACTTCCAGGCATGACCTGTCTCATCATTGGCGCGGGGGGAGCGGCCAGGGCCATCGGGTTTATGCTAAAAGAAAAAGGTGTGGCAGTATCAATTGGGAATCGGTCCCCGAAAAGGGGAAAAGAGCTTGCCCGCTCCCTTGAATGCCTCTATCTACCATTAGATGAGATTGGCGTAGGCAAGGCGGATATTCTGGTCCAGACAACACCGGTTGGCATGTATCCTCACATAGACCAATGCCTAATTCCGGAACATATTTTAGAAGAAGGAATGGTGGTGATGGACATCATTTACAATCCTCTTGAAACCCGGCTGAAAAAAATGGCCGCGGAACGGGGTTGCACAACCATAAACGGTCTCAGGATGTTCATTCATCAGGGGATGGAGCAATTTCGGCTGTGGACAGGGCTTAGCGCCCCTCTCAACCTCATACAGACCGTTCTGGAAGAGGAATTGAGGACTACATGAAGAAGATCAGACCGTTATCAGGGATGAATATCGCAGTCAGGATCCCTGGTTCAAAAAGCATCTCCCACCGGGCAATTATTGCCGCCAGCCTGGCCAGCGGAGAAAGCCTGATACAAAGTTTTCTGGAATGCGAGGACACAATCCATACCGCAAATGCCTTGCAAGAGTTAGGAGTTGAGATATCCATTAAAGCAGAAACCCTTAGGGTCATTGGTCGGGAAGGAAGATTGAGGCACGACTCACGGCGTAAAAGGCTCTATTTGGGCAACTCAGGTACCTCCCTTCGTCTGCTCCTCTCTGTGGTAGCCCTGGGGCGTGGAGAGTTTGTACTTACCGGGACGGGGAGGATGTTAGAAAGGCCTATCGGACCCCTGGTAAGGGCCCTGCGTCAATTGGGCATCGATGCTTTTTGTGTTGAAAAGAATGATTGCCCCCCTGTATCTATCAGGACAAATGGCATCAGAGGCGGAAGGGTTTCAATAGCTGGAGACCAAAGCAGCCAGTTTATTTCTTCGATTCTCCTGTGCGCCCCCTATGCCGAAAATGACGTTGAGATTGTCGTTACGGGAGAGATGGTATCAAGGCCCTATGTGGATATCACCATAGACGTAATGGAACAATTGGACGTTCGGGTCGATCGTGAGGAGTACAGATACTTCAGGGTCCCCCATGGTCAAAGGTATAGGTCCGGAGAGTTCACCATCCAAGGCGATGTCTCTTCCGCATCCTATTTTTGGGCCGCCTCCGCCGTGACCGGGGGAACTATTACCACAGAAAATATCCATCCGTACACCACGCGGCAGGGCGATATCAGGTTCCTTGAGATCTTAGAAAGGATGGGCTGCTTTGTTGAGAAGAAATCAGACCGGGTGGTAGTTCACGGCAGGACCCTTTCACCCATTGAGGCGGATATGAATACCATGCCGGACATGGTGCCTACCCTGGCGGCAGTTGCCCTTTTTGCCGAGGGCAAGACCACGATCCGGAATGTTTCCCACCTGCGTTTTAAGGAGAGCGACCGGCTCCATGCCGTAGCGGTTGAATGGAGCCGACTGGGAGGCAGGGTTGAGGGGATTGACGATGGGCTTATTATCCATGGGGGAAGACCCCTTTCAGGGACGATTGTTGATCCGCACGACGATCACCGTCTGGCCATGAGCCTGGCGGTGGTAGGGCTGAGAGTGCCCGGAATCACAATAAAGAATAAGAAGTGTGTGAATAAATCGTTCCCGGGATTCTGGGAACTCTGGGATAAGAGAATATGTGCTCCGGTTATCGGAGATGTCTAAGACAATTGTAGGAATGCAGAAAAGAGGAGAGAAACATGTCAGACAAATACTCAATAGGTGTTATTCCTGGAGATGGGACAGGCCCTGAGGTCGTGGCAGAGGGTGTAAAGGTATTGGAGTCCCTGGCACGCAGCTGCAGTTTGGATCTTCAATTTGAAGAATTCGATATAGGGGGAGAAAGGTATCTGAGAGATGGGTCGTTGGTTTCGAACAGTGTCCTGAAGGAGTTGCAATCAAAGGATGCCATTTATCTGGGAGCCATTGGTCATCCTGATGTACGGCCAGGCATCTTAGAGAGGGAAATACTCCTGAAGTTGCGCTTTGAACTGGATCTTTATATCAACCTCCGGCCCGTCGTGCTCTTTCCAGGGGTTGACACCCCCCTCAAAGACAAAGGTCCGGGGGATATAGACTTTGTAGTGGTAAGGGAGAATTCCGAAGGCATGTATGCGGGCGGAGGCGGGTTCTTTAAAAAGGGCACTCCGGATGAAATTGCCATTCAGGAGTCCGTCAATACCCGCAAAGGGGTGGAGCGGTGCATCCGGTATGCCTATGAATATTGCAGGAAGAGGGGTGGAAAAAAACAACTCACCCTCTGCGGAAAAAATAATGTGCTGATCTACGAATCGGACCTGTGGTACAGGGTCTTTCAGGAACTCCATGACGCCTATCCTGATATCACCATCAACTACCAGCACGTGGACGCCCTCTGCATGTGGATGATCAAGAACCCGGAACAGTTTGATGTAATCGTGACCAGCAACCTGTTCGGCGATATTATCACGGACATCGGCGCAATAATCCAGGGGGGCTTGGGCATTGCGGCCGGGGCGAACATTAACCCCGAAGGGACCGCCATGTTCGAACCGATCGGAGGTTCGGCTCCCAAATATGCCGGGCTGGGTCAGATCAATCCCTTGGCCGCCATTGTTGCAGCCCAGATGATGCTCGATTATTTAGGGGAAGAGGAGGCTGCAGCAAGGCTTCTTGGGGCCATCAGGGATGTAGTGAAGGAGAAGCTGACCAGCCTTGATGCCGGAAAAATGGGATATTCCACTAATGAGGTGGGAAATCTCGTGGTGAGCTGTCTGGCCTGAAACTGTTGCTGCTCTGAAGTGCTCTCTTTACCCCGATGTTGCATAAAAACCACGCAGGCGAACAAGATATGCCATCGTGCAAGTCTGAGAATTGACCCCGATGTTGAAATCAATGACCGCTTTTTGACGGGTGCCAGGACCTTTTGCAACATCGGGGCGAACTCAAGATTACACGGAATGTGAATTCCTAAAGTGCCATCCTTTTATCGTTTCAACCCGTATTCCGGGAACCAAATTTGTAACACCCTGGAACTGGGGACCCGCTTGCGGGGTCTGAGCGCCGCAAAGCGGCAG